>JABFVP010000049.1 GCA_013362725.1 Cupriavidus sp. | reverse complement strand
TTCTACACGCGCTACAAGAGCGTGATGCAGCGCTGGCCGGACTCGATCGCCAAGGGCGCGGAGTTCACCATGCCGGTGGCGAAGTAAACCCGATCATTACCACAACAGGGCGCCATGGAGACATTCGACTACATCATCGTGGGGGCCGGTTCGGCCGGCTGTGTCCTGGCGAACCGGCTGACGCAGGACCCGGACGTCAACGTGCTGCTGCTGGAAGCCGGCGGCAAGGACGATTACCACTGGATCCACATCCCGGTGGGCTACCTCTACTGCATCGGCAACCCGCGCACCGACTGGCTCTATCGCACCGAAGCCGAAGCGGGGCTGAACGGGCGCTCGCTGGGTTATCCGCGCGGGCGCGTGCTGGGCGGCTGTTCGTCGATCAACGGCATGATCTACATGCGCGGCCAGCGCGAGGACTATGACGAGTGGGCGCGGCTGACCGGCGACGACGGCTGGCGCTGGGACAATGTGCTGCCGCTGTTCAAGCGCAGCGAAGACCATCACCGGGGCCCGAGCGAATTCCACGGCGCCGGCGGCGAATGGCGCGTGGAAGGGCAGCGGCTGCGCTGGGACATCCTCGAGCGCTTTGCCGACGCCGCCGAGCAGGCGGGCATTCCGCGCACCGACGACTTCAACCGCGGCGACAATTTTGGCGTCGGCTATTTCGAAGTGAACCAGCGCCGCGGCATCCGCTGGAACACCGCCAAGGCATTCCTGCGGCGTGCCTCGGAACGGCCCAACCTGACCATCGTCACCGGCGCGCAGGTGAGCGGGCTGAGCTTCGACGGGCGCCGCTGCACCGGCGTCAATTATCTTGGCGGCGGCCGCGCGCATGCGGCGGCTGCCACGCTCGAGGTAATCCTGGCCGCCGGCGCGGTCAACACGCCGCAGTTGCTCGAGCTCTCGGGCATCGGCCAGGCCGAACGGCTGCAGGCGCTGGGCATTCCGGTGCGCCACGCGCTGCCCGGCGTGGGCGAGAACCTGCAGGACCACCTGCAGTTGCGCAGCGTGGTCAAGGTCAACGGCGTGCGAACGCTGAACACGCGCGCGGCCAGCCTGTGGGGCAAGTTCTGCATCGGCGTGCAGTATGCCGTCAACCAGAGCGGGCCGATGAGCATGGCGCCATCGCAGCTGGGCGCGTTCGCGCGCTCGGATCCGTCGCAGGCGCGGCCGAATATCGAGTACCACGTGCAGCCGCTGTCGCTCGACAAGTTCGGCGATCCGCTCCACGCCTTCAACGCCTTTACCGCCAGCGCCTGCAACCTGCGCCCGAGCTCGCGCGGCAGCGTGCATGCCGGCAGCGCGGATTTTCGCCAGGCGCCGGTGATCGCGCCCAACTATCTTTCGACCGACGAGGACCGCAAGGTCGCCGCCGATTCGATCCGGCTCACGCGCCGCATCGTCGCGTCGCCCGCGCTGGCGCCGTACCGGCCCGAGGAATGGCTGCCGGGACCCGCGTTCCAGAGTGACGAGGAACTGGCCGAAGCGGCCGGCAATATCGGCACCACCATCTTCCATCCGGTCGGCACCTGCAAGATGGGCCGCGCCGACGATCCCATGGCGGTGGTCGACCATCGGTTGCGCGTGCTGGGGGTGCAGGGGCTGCGCGTGGTCGATGCCTCGGTGATGCCGCTGATCACCTCCGGCAATACCAACTCGCCGACCATCATGATCGCCGAGCGCGCCAGCGACATGATCCGCGAAGACCGCAGGCAACGCGCAGCGGCGACCGAAGTGGCAAGCGCGGGGCAGGTGCCGGCCGACACAAGTGCGGTGCCAGTGACAGCTGCCACAAGCGCTTGACGCGCCACGCCGCATGACCACCGGCGGGGCGGTGCTCGTGTGGCCTTCGCGGCGCTTATACGGCCGCCAAAAAACTGACACTTGGTTCATGTTTCATAGTGCAAACCCCGATGTTTTGCGATGCAACAGGCGCACACAATAGACGCCTCACAGGGTGCTTCGGCCGCACATACCATGCCGCCTCCGCAACCCGCGCGGGAGCCGCCCCGCACAGATAAAACCCGCGGGCATGGCCGGCCACCACGGCGAGCCTGACGGAACAAGCGGCAGTAAGGGCCTACAAGGCCGGTTCGGACCATTGTCAGTGCCGGGCATCACCCCGGCAGTTCAGCAAGAGGGCGGGCAGGAGACATGAACCAGCAGGAAACCATCCTGGAAACGCGGAACCTCACCAAGGAGTTCAAGGGGTTCACGGCGGTGAGCGACGTCAACCTGCGGGTGCGCCGCGGCTCGATCCATGCGTTGATCGGCCCCAACGGCGCGGGCAAGACCACTTGCTTCAACCTGCTTACCAAGTTCCTGGAGCCGACCACCGGCACCATCCTTTTCAACGGCGTCGACATCACGCGGGAAAAGCCGGCGCAGATCGCGCGGCGCGGCGTGATCCGCTCGTTCCAGATCTCGGCGGTGTTCCCGCACCTGACGGTGATGGAGAACGTGCGCATCGGCCTGCAGCGGCAACTCGGCACCGCATACCAGTTCTGGCGCAGCGAGCGCTCGCTCGATGTCCTCAACGACCGCGCCCTGGAACTGCTAGACCAGGTCGGGCTGACCGAATTTGCGCACACGCTCACGGTGAACCTGCCGTACGGGCGCAAGCGCGCGCTGGAGATCGCCACCACGCTGGCGATGGAGCCCGAGCTGATGCTGCTGGATGAACCCACGCAGGGCATGGGCCACGAGGACGTCGACCGCGTCACGCAGCTAATCAAGCAGGTTTCCGAGGGCCGCACCATCCTGATGGTGGAGCACAACATGAGCGTGGTCTCGTCGATCGCCGACAAGATCACGGTGCTGCAGCGCGGCGCGGTGCTGGCCGAAGGCCCGTATGCGGAAGTGTCGAAGGACCCGCGCGTGATGGAGGCCTACATGGGCACCGCCGACGCGGAACTGCAGGGCGCGCACTGAGGCCGGGGGGACGACACATGAGCACAGCCAATACTCCCGCCCTGGAAATCAAGGGCCTGCACGCCTGGTACGGCGAATCGCACATCCTGCACGGGGTCGATCTGACCGTGAACCCGGGCGAGGTGGTCACGCTGCTGGGCCGCAACGGCGCCGGACGCACCACCACGCTGCGCGCGATCATGGGCCTGACCGGCGCGCGCAAGGGCTCGATCCGGGTCAATGGCCACGAGACCATCGGCCTGCCGACGCACAAGATCGCGCACTACGGCATCGGCTATTGCCCGGAAGAGCGCGCCATCTTCTCCAGCCTCTCATGCGAGGAGAACCTGACGCTGCCGCCGCAGCTGAAAGGCAAGGACTCAGGCATGAGCGAGGCCGAGATCTACGAGATGTTCCCGAACCTGAAGGAGCGCCGCCAGAGCCAGGGCACGCGCCTGTCGGGCGGCGAGCAGCAGATGCTGGCGGTCGGTCGCATCCTGCGCACCGGCGCCAACCTGCTGCTGCTCGACGAGATCTCGGAAGGGCTGGCACCGGTGATCGTGCAGGCGCTCGCGCGCATGATCCGGATGCTCAAGCAGAAGGGGTACACGGTGGTGATGGTGGAGCAGAACTTCCGCTTTGCCGCGCCGCTGGCGGACCGCTTCTACGTGATGGAGCACGGCACCATCGTCGAACGCTTCGCGGCCAGCGAGCTGCAGGCCAAGATGCCGGTGCTGCATGAATTGCTCGGGGTCTGATCCGCGCAATGCGGATCGATGGTTGCTTGTTGGCAGGAACGGGTGGCGCGCACGCCGCCGCAAATCAGGAGACAGGGAAATGAAAAAGACTCGGCTCGCGGCCGCGATGGCGGCCATTGCCATGGGTGCAGTGTCCTTCGGCGCTGCCGCACAGGTGTCGGGCGACACCGTCAAGATCGGCTACATCACCGACATGTCGGGCCTGTATGCCGATATCGACGGCCCCGGCGGCCTCGAAGCCATCAAGATGGCGATCGAGGACCGCGGCGGCAAGGTGCTGGGCAAGCCCATCGAGATTGTCTCGGCCGACCACCAGAACAAGGCCGACATCGCCGCCTCGAAGGCGCGCGAATGGATGGACCAGCAGGGGCTGGACATGCTGCTGGGCGGCACCAACTCCGGCACCGCGCTGGCGATGAACAAGGTGGCTTCCGAGAAGAAGCGCGTCTACATCAACATCGGCGCCGGCACCGCGCGCCTGACCAACGAAGAGTGCTCCCCGTACACGGTGCACTACGCCTATGACACGGTGGCGCTGGCCAAGGGCACCGGCAGCGCGGTGGTGAAGCAGGGCGGCAAGTCGTGGTTCTTCCTGACCGCCGACTACGCCTTCGGCCACTCGCTGGAGCAGGACACCGCCGCGGTGGTCAAGGCCAACGGCGGCACCGTGGTGGGCCAGGTGCGCCATCCGCTGTCGGCGTCGGACTTCTCGTCGTTCCTGCTGCAGGCGCAATCGTCCAAGGCACAGATCCTGGGCCTGGCCAACGCCGGCGGCGACACCATCAATTCGATCAAGGCGGCCAAGGAATTCGGCATCACCAAGACGATGAAGATCGCGGGCCTGCTGATGTTCATCAACGACGTGCACAGCCT
>JABFVP010000533.1 GCA_013362725.1 Cupriavidus sp. | reverse complement strand
TGTGCCGGCGTGGTGCGCGCAATCGAGATTGTCGACCGCGCCCTAGTCAAGCACGGTGCGCCGGTGTTCGTGCGGCATGAGATCGTGCATAACAAGCACGTCGTACAGGGACTGAAAGACAAGGGTGCGCGTTTCGTCGAGGAACTGGACGAAGTGCCCACCGGCGCGGTGACCATCTTCAGCGCGCATGGGGTGTCGCGCGAGGTCGTCGCCGATGCCCGCCAGCGCCAGCTGCATGCCATTGACGCCACCTGCCCGCTGGTGATCAAGGTCCACACCCAGGGCCGCCAGTACGCCGCCAGCGGCCGCACGGTGCTGCTGATCGGCCATGCCGGCCATCCCGAGGTCGAGGGCACCATGGGGCAGATTCCCGGCAAGGTGATCCTGGTGCAGAACGAGGCCGATGTCGCCAGGCTCGACCTGCCCGAAGACACCCCGGTCGCCTACGTCACCCAGACCACGCTTAGCGTTGACGACACCCGCAACATCATCGCCGCGCTCGGACGTCGCTTCAGCAACCTGGTCGGTCCCGATACGCGCGACATCTGCTACGCCACGCAGAACCGCCAGAGCGCCGTGCGCGACCTGTGCAAGCTTGCCGACGTGATCCTGGTCATCGGCGCGACCAACAGCTCCAACTCCAACCGCCTGCGCGAGATCGGCACCGAAAGCGGCGTGCCCAGCTACCTGATCGCCGAAGGCAGAGAGCTGGACCCGGCCTGGGTGCGCGACGCCAACGTGGTCGGCATCACCGCGGGCGCCTCGGCCCCCGAGGCCATGGTCGAAGACGTGATCATGGCGCTGCGCCGGCTGGGCCCGGTGGAGGTCACTACCATGGCCGGGCGCGAAGAGCATGCCGAATTCCGGCTGCCGGCCGAACTGGCCGACGTGAAGCCGCCGGCGGCACCGGCCGAGACCGGCACGGACGCCGCGCCGGCCGCGGCCAACGAGCACATTGCAGGCTGAACCAACCAGAGGAAGTTGTCGTGGCCATTCCGCTCCTGCAGGTTGCCCGCGTGGGCGCCTATATCGTCGGCAAGCACCTGTCGAGGCAGAAACGCTATCCGCTTGCGCTGATGCTCGAACCGCTGTTCCGCTGCAACTTGGCGTGCTCGGGCTGCGGCAAGATCGACTATCCGGATCCCATCCTGAACCAGCGCCTGTCCGTGCAGGAATGCCTGGACGCGGTAGATGAATGCGGCGCCCCGGTGGTGTCCATCGCCGGCGGCGAGCCGCTGCTGCACAAGGACATGCCGCAGATCGTGCAAGGCATCATCGCGCGGCGCAAGTTCGTCTACCTGTGCACCAACGCACTGCTGATGGAAAAGAAGCTGGACCAGTACCAGCCCAGCCCGTATTTCATCTGGTCGGTGCACCTGGACGGCGACCGCGAGATGCATGACCGCTCGGTGTGCCAGGAGGGCGTGTACGACCGCTGCGTCGAGGCGATCCGCGCGGCCAAGGCCCGCGGCTTCCGCGTCAACATCAATTGCACGCTGTTCAACGACGCGCAGCCCGAGCGCGTGGCAAGGTTCTTCGACTCGGTCAAGGCGCTGGGCGTCGATGGCATCACCGTGTCGCCGGGCTATGCCTATGAACGCGCGCCCGACCAGCAGCACTTCCTGAACCGCGGCAAGACCCGCCAGCTGTTCCGCGACATCCTCAGCCGGGGCCGCGCGGGCAAGAACTGGGCCTTCAGCCAGTCGACGCTGTTCCTCGACTTCCTTGCCGGCAACCAGACCTACCACTGCACCCCGTGGGGCAACCCCGCGCGCACGGTATTCGGCTGGCAGCGCCCGTGCTACCTGGTCGGCGAAGGCTATGCCGCGACCTTCCGCGAACTGATGGACGAGACCGACTGGGACGCCTACGGCACCGGCAACTACGAGAAATGCGCCGACTGCATGGTGCACAGCGGCTACGAAGCCACCGCCGTGGCCGACACCTTTGCCCATCCGCTCAAGGCGCTCGGCGTCAGCCTGCGCGGCGTGCGCACCAGCGGTCCGATGGCGCCGGACATTGCGCTGGACCGGCAGCGGCCGGCCGAGTACGTGTTTTCGCGCCACGTCGAGATCAAGCTCGAGGAAATCCAGCGCGCCAGGCCCGCCCCCAACCGACCAAGGCCGGCCAAGGCGCAGGCCGACGCTGCCACGCATTAGGTCCGATAGCGATGACCGCGGAACTTGCCGCCACGCTGCCGGGCGCTGCGCTGACCTGCGTGTCGGCGGGCTATGCGCTGGCTGCGGCATGGCTGTCGCGCCGCGCGCACGCAGCCAGCGCAGGCCTGGCGAGCGCGCCGGTCAGCGTGCTCAAACCCCTATGCGGGGCTGAAAGGCGCCTCTACGAGAACCTGGCCAGCTTCTGCCGCCAACGCCACCCGTCGTTCCAGCTGGTGTTCGGCGTGCGCGACGCCGACGACCCCGCCATCGCCGTGGTCGAGCGGCTGCGGCGCGACTTCCCGGCCTGCGACATGACGCTGGTGGTCGACCCGCAGGTCCACGGCAGCAACCCGAAGGCCAGCAACCTGATCAACCTGTTCCGCGCCGCCCGCCACGATGTGCTGGTCATCGCCGACAGCGACGTCGCGGTGGCGCCGGACTACCTGGCGCGCGTGACGGCGCCGCTGGCGCAGGCCGGCGTCGGCGTGGTCACCTGCCTGTACCGTGGCCATGCCGTCGGCGGCTTCTGGTCGCGCCTCGGCGCGCAGTTCATCGACGACTGGTTCGCGCCGGCGGTGCGCATCGCCCATGCGGGCGGCTCGCGCCGCTTTGCCTTTGGCGCCACCATCGCGCTGCGCCGCGATGTGCTGGCGGCCATCGGCGGCTTCGAGGCCTTGCGCGACCGGCTGGCGGACGATTTCTGGCTGGGCGAACTGACGCGGCGGCTGGGGTTGCGCACGGTGTTGTCGGACGTGGTGGTAACGACCGATATCACCGAAGACTGCTTTACAGACCTGTGGCGGCATGAGTTGCGCTGGCTGCGGACGGTCCGCTCGCTGAACCCGATCGGCTTTGCCTTTACCTTCATCACCTTCACCTGGCCCATGCTTGCGCTCGGCGTGTGGCTGGCGCCGCTGCCGCTGGTGCTGGCGGTGTCGGCCGTCGGCGTGATTGCGCGCAGCGTGCTGGCGGGCGGGGTCGCCGCGGCAATGCGGGCGCCGTTGCGCGATGCGTTGTTGCTGGCTGGCTGGCTCTTCGCTTTGACAGGGCGACGCGTGCAGTGGCGCGAGCAGGTGCTGTCGGTACGTGACCGGCAGCACTCCGGTCAAGCGCCCGCCCTCTCCCCCGCCCCTCTCCCGCAGGCGGGAGAGGGGAGAAAACCCAACACCCAACCATTCACCGGCATCCATACCAAGAGGCCGCTATGAAAAAAACCCTGTTCCTGCAGGCCCCGTCCTTCGACGGCTTCGACGGCGGCGCCGGTTCGCGCTACCAGGCCAAGCGCGAGATCAAGTCGTTCTGGTATCCGACGTGGCTGGCGCAGCCCGCCGCGCTGGTGCCCTGCAGCCGCGTGCTCGATGCCCCGGCCGACGGCCTGACCGTGCAGCAGACGCTGGAGATCGCCGCGGACTATGAACTGGTGATCATCCACACCAGCACGCCGTCGTTCCCCACCGACGCGAAATTTGCCGAGGAACTGAAGCAGCGCCATCCCGGCGTGATGATCGGCATGGTCGGCGCCAAGCCTGCGGTCGACCCGGGCGGCACGCTGGGCGCGAGCGCCGCCATCGACTTCGTCTGCCGCGAGGAATTCGACTACACCTGCCAGGACGTGGCCGCGGGCAAGCCGCTCAGTGACATCCTCGGGCTCAGCTATCGCCTGCCGGACGGTTCGCTCGAGCACAACGGCCAGCGCCCGATGATCGAGGACATGGACGCGCTGCCGTTCGTGGCGCCGGTCTACCAGCGCGACCTGAAGATCGAGAACTACTTCATCGGCTACCTGAAGCATCCTTACGTGTCGATCTACACCGGCCGCGGCTGCCGTTCGCGCTGCACCTTCTGCCTGTGGCCGCAGACCGTGGGCGGGCACCGCTATCGCACGCGCTCGGCCGCAAGCGTGATTGCCGAGGTGAAATGGATCAAGGAGAACATGCCTGAGGTCAAGGAGATCATGTTCGACGACGACACCTTCACCGACTTCAAGCCGCGCGTCGAAGAGATCGCGCGCGGGCTGGGCCAGCTGGGCGTGACGTGGTCATGCAACGCCAAGGCCAACGTGCCGTACAGCACGCTCAAGATCATGAAGGAGAACGGGCTGCGCCTGCTGCTGGTGGGCTACGAGTCCGGCGACGACCAGATCCTGCTGAACATCAAGAAGGGCCTGCGCACCGACATCGCGCGCCGCTTCACCGAAGACTGCCGCAAGCTCGGCATCCAGATCCACGGCACCTTCATCCTGGGCCTGCCGGGCGAGACCCGCGAGACCATCGAGAAGACCATCGAGTACGCCAAGGAAATCAACCCGCATACCATCCAGGTCTCGCTGGCCGCGCCCTACCCCGGCACCACGCTGTACCGCCAGGCGGTGGAGAACGGCTGGCT
>JABFVP010000601.1 GCA_013362725.1 Cupriavidus sp. | reverse complement strand
GGCTGGGTCGGACGCTTGCCGTCGCCTTCCATATTGCCCATGAAGTACAGCGACAGCGGGTTGGGCGTGGAGAAGCTGTCGGTCGGCAGCGGGTAGTTGCTGGTCTGCATCGGCTTGACAAGGCGCGGCGTAATGATGAACACCAGCTCGGACAGGTCCTGCTGGTATTGCGTGCTGCGGAACAGCGTGCCCAGCACCGGTACTTCGCCGGCACCCGGCAGCGCCTTGAGCGAGCCGCGCGCGCTGTCGGTCAGCAGGCCGCCGATGGCGAAGCTCTCGCCATCGCGCATCTGCACCGTGGTGGAGGCGCGGCGGGTGGTGATCACCGGCAGGATGGTCTGGCCTGCCAGGGTGCCGCCGCGGACGGTTGCGCCGGTCGGCGAGAGTTCGGAGACCTCTGGCGCAACCTTCAGGTGGATGCGCCCGTTGGCCAGCACCGTGGGCGTGAACTTCAGGCCCACGCCGAACTCTTCTTCCTGCAGCGTGACGGTGCCGGCCCCGTTCAGCACGTTGGCCTGCGCCACCGGGATATAGATCTTGCCGCCCGCCAGGAAGCTGGCTTCCTGACCGCTGATGGTGACCAGGTTAGGCTCGGCCAGGATCTTGACCAGGCTGTCGTTCTTCTGCGCGTCGAGGGCGAACTCGAACGGCCGGTTGTTGGCCTTGCTGCCGAAGATGGCGGTGGACGCACCGGTCAGCAGCGACGTCACCAGCCCGCCGCTCCAGGAGCCGAAGCCGCCTTGCAGATTCACTGCGGAGCCGAGCTGGTTCAGCAGCGTCTTGGAGACCTCGGCCACCTTGACTTCGAGCATCACCTGCTGCGGCGTATCGACCGACAGCATGTTCAGCACGCTGCCCTTCTTGTTGCCGTCGCCGCCCTGCGCGGCATTGGCGTAGGCCTGCGCGATCTCCATGGCCTGCTGCGCCGCCTGTGCGTTGGTGACACTGCCGGTCAGCACCAGGTTGTCGGCGGCGGTGGTCACGCGGATGCCGGGTTCGCCCGGCAGTAGCTGGCCGAGCGAGGTCTGCAGCCCGCCGGCATCGGCGTTGACCACCACGTTGATGATGCTGCAGCTGCCGCTGCGGCCCTGCACGATCATGTTGGTGGTGCCCACGGTGCGGCCCAGCACATAGAGCGTCTGCGGCGACACCATGGTGGCCTGCACCACGTTCGGGTTGCCCAGGGTACGGTTGCGTACCGGCTCCTGCAGCGTGATCAGCTGCGACTTGCCGACCGGAACCACCACGCTCGATTCACTGCGGATCGCACCGGTGCAGTTGGGGCCGCGCGCTTCCGCCGAAGTCGCGGCCGGGGCCTGCGCGGGCGGCGCTGCGGCGCCGGGCGACATGCTGATGGTCATCTGCATCGGGCCCTGCGGCGCCTTGGCGGCCGATGCGGTGGCCTTGGTCAGGTTGCCGGCCTCGACCGCGGCCTGGGCCGCGGCGGCCAGGGGCGTGCAGAGGATGGCGGCCAGCACCAGGATGCGGGTGCCGCCTGCGGCGTCGGTTCGTGTCTGGTTCATTTTGAATCTCCCCCCGGAGAGGCTGTGTTGCAGCTCAGAATTCGTTGGATGCCATGGTGCCGGCGCTCAGAAGCACTCGACGCCGCCCTGCATGCCTGCCAGCACGCCGATACAGTTGCCGCGCGCGGGGGCTGCCGCCACGGTGCGCGTCTTGACCACGGTGCGGGTCTCGGTCTTGGTCACGACCTTGGGCGGTGCCTCCGGTGCCTTGCCCAGCAGCGTGCCCTTGGTGGCGCCGCCGGTGCTGATGTCGGCCACGTCCATCTGGTTGCGCAGCACCAGCGAGAGCGTGCCCACGCTGCGTGCCACGTCGAGCTTCTCGGCCTGGTCGGGCGTGACCTCGAGCGTCACGGCGTTGACCACCTTGGGCTGGGTTTCGTCGCGGCTGACCTGTTGCGCGACCGCCAGCACCAGGATCTTCTCCAGCACGATCTTCGAGATGCTGCTGTTCTGGCTGGTCTTCGCTTCTTCGTTGGTGTTGACGATCACGTCGACGTAGTTGCCCGGCAGCGCGAAGCCGGCCACGCCCACCACATCGTTGACGCGGACCGTGATGGCGCGCTTGCCGTCGTTGATCACCGCCGACAGGCCGCCCTTGGTGCCGACCGGTGCCAGCTTGGCGTCGAGAATGGGTTCGCCCCGCTGCAGGCTGGTGCGGACCACGCGTCCTTCCAGCGCCTTCAGGTCAGTAAAGGCGCCGGGCGGCACGCTGCCCGCCGGCCAGCTGACCATGCGCAGCTGGCCGCCGTTGAGCGGCTGGCCCAGATTGAGATCATTGGCCGCGACCACCACCTGCTTCACCGAGCCGGAGGACTGCTGGACCAACCATCGCGATGCCGATACCACTGCCGCCACGCCGGCGACCAGGGCGACCAGCAGCATCAGGATTGCGCGTGTGTTCTTCATGATGACTCTCCCCTACAGTTGTCCCGATATCCGGTAGTGCAAATCAGCTTGCGGCGCGGTGATCGTCCGTCCAGTGGCGTGTGGTGTCCGGCGGTGGCGTCGTCTCGACCGTGGGGCGCAGCCCGTAGTAGCTCTGCCAGGCTGACAGCAGGCCTGCCTCGGTGACCTGCGCGGCGCGGCCGTGGTAGCGCACGCCCGAATCCACCAGGCGCAGCAGGTCGCGGGGGATGCAGGCAAGCAACGGCGTATCGCTGGTGTAGTGCAGGTTGTCCACCAGGAAGTCGAATACGGTTTCAGGGCTGGCGAGCCCGAATTCGGCGGCGGTGCGGTGATACACATCGCGGTAGTCGTCCACCGACAACGGCCCCACATAGAGTTTGCTGCCCAGTCGGCGCAGGAACGCATCGTCGGCCAGCGCCGCCGGTTCGAGATTGGTCGAGAACACTGGCCAGACGTCGAACGGCACCGAGAAGCGCACGCCCGTGTTCAGCGTGAACATGTCGACGGACCGGTCCAGCGGCACGATCCAGCGGTTGAGCAGGTCGGCGACGCCGACCAGCTGGCGGCCCAGGTCATCGACGATGTAGATGCCGTTGTTGGCCTTCATGTGCGGGGGCGCCTGGTAGAAGCCAGAGGTGCGGTCATAGCGCAGGTCCAGCATGGACAGCGTCAGTTCCCCGCCTGACAGCACCACCGGTCGATGGCACAAGACCCAGCGGCGGTCGAGCGAGCGATGCGCCAGCGACGCGTCGCTGTTGTCAAAGGGAACATGCACCAGCGGGTCAAAGACCTGGACGATTTCTCCGGCGATGGTGATGGCGTGCGGCACCGGCACGGCACCGGGCAAAAGCATCCCCAGGCGCTGCGCCAGGTAGGTCTTGCCACTGCCGGCGGGGCCATAGATCATCAGCGCGCGGCAGGTATTGAGCGCCATGCCGATCGCGTCCAGCAGGCGGGACGGGACCACCAGGTCGTGAAAGGCGGCGGTGACATCCGCCTTGCTTACCTTTGCATGGCTGACCGAGTGGCTCGTAACGGCAGCGATGTAGGCATCCAGCGTGACCGGCGCCGCTCCCAGGTAGCTGCAGCGCGCAGACGCTTCCGCGGCGCGCGCATACCCCGCATCGGTGAGGCGGAAGCGGACGTCCAGGTCGCTTGCGCCACGATGCGCGACTTCCAGCAAGCGTTCGCGCACGGCCACGGCGGCCACTTCATTCACCACCAGCGCCGGCAGTTTGAGCGTGTCAGTCAGCACCGCCAGCGTGACAGTGCGGTGCAGGTAGGCCGCCTTCATCAACAGGCCGAGCAGCTGGGCGATGTCCAGGCCGGTATCGGCGACGGTGCGCGGCAGCGCGTACCAGGCCGGCAGCGGCAGCGTGTCATGTTCGGCGCTTCTGCCGCTCGCGACGGGCTCCAGCAGCCTCGTTGCGTGGCGCGATTCGTGATGCTCGATCATTGCCGTCCCCCTGTTTCTGAACTGCTTGTTCACTTCAGCGTGCCCGCCGCGGCCGGCGCGATTGTCATGACTGCCTCACGTGCCGGCAAAGAGCATGGAGAGCGTCCCTGCTGCGATGGCAACGCCGTACGGCAGCGAGCCGGCCGATGTCCTGGCCTCCGCTTGCGCCGACGCGGCGCGATGCTGAACGGCCATGCTCAGCAGCATGTGGCCGACCCTCGACAGCGTGGCGCGGGCCTGGCCGGTGAACAGAAGCAGTGCCAGCGCCCAGACGCCGCCGATCAGCCAGGTCGCAAGCGCGATCTTCGGCACCATGCCTGCGCCAAGCCAGGCGCCCACGGCTGCCATCAGCTTGACGTCGCCCGCGGCCATGCCGCGCAGAAGGTAGAAGGGCAGCAATATCGCCAGGCCGGCGAGCCAGCCATAGAGCCATGCGAGCGACCCCGTGGTAATTCCGTGGATGGCTGCCTGCATCGGCAGGGCCGCGAGCCATGCGCCGAAAGTCAGCCAGTTCGGAATGCGACGACGGTCCAGGTCGATGGCCGCGGCTATCGTCACGATGCAGATCGTGATGGGTCCGACTAAGGTCGCGAGCGTGGCGGATTGCATGGCGTCAGGTTGGCAAGGTGTTTCGTGGTGCCGGTGCCTCAAGGCATCCT
>JABFVP010000646.1 GCA_013362725.1 Cupriavidus sp. | reverse complement strand
ATACTGCTTATCTAATCAGCATACTGACTGATGCACCGGCAGCATGCGGCGCCGCACAGTACCGGGTCATGAATGACCCGCACCACCGGCGCCGGCACCACCGGGAAGCAAACATAACAATAGAGACAAACGGCCTGACCAAAAGGAGCCCCCGCCATGACGATCAGTCTGACTCGCGCCAAAACGCGCGACGAAACACGAGCCCCCGCCTCCGGCATGACCGCCGAAGAACGCAAGGTCATCCTCGCCTCATCCTTCGGCGCCCTGATGGAGTGGTACGACTTTTATATCTACGCGGCGCTGGCTGTGTACTTCGGCGCGCTGTTTTTTCCGCCGGGGAATGAAACGGCCGCCTTCCTGGCAAGCCTTGCTACCTTCGGCGCCGGCTTCCTGATCCGGCCGGTGGGCGCGCTGCTGTTCGGTCGCCTGGGCGACCTGATCGGCCGCAAGTACACCTTCCTGGTCACCATCCTGCTGATGGGCGTGGCCACGGTGGGCGTGGGCGTGCTGCCGACGTACGTGCAGATCGGCATCACTGCCACGGTGCTGCTGGTGTTGCTGCGCCTGCTGCAGGGCCTGGCGCTTGGCGGCGAAGTGGGCGGTGCGGTCACGTACGTGGCCGAGCACTCGCCGACGAGCAAGCGCGGGCTCTATACCAGTTCGCTGCAGACCACTGCCACGCTGGGGCTGCTGTCCTCGCTGTTCGTGGTGTACCTGCTCAAGACCTTCCTGACTGAAGCGGAATTCCGCGCGTGGGGCTGGCGTATCCCGTTTATCGTGTCGCTGGTAATGCTGGTGATCTCGGTCTACATCCGCGGCAAGCTGCATGAATCGCCGGTGTTCGCGCGCATGAAGGCAGGCAATGCCACCTCGAAGTCGCCTATCCGCGAGAGCTTCACCGAATGGAAGAACCTGAAGGCGGTGCTGCTGCTGTTCGTGGTAGCCGCCGGGCTCGGCGCGATCTTCGGCACCGGCCACTTCTACAGCATGTTCTTCCTCAACAAGACGCTGCACGTGCCGATCGAGACCGTGCACAAGCTGATCGCGATCGCACTGGTGGTGGCCACGCCGTGCTATTTGTTTTTCGGCTGGCTTTCGGACCGCATTGGCCGCAAGTACATCATGATGGCCGCGTGCCTGCTGGCTGCGCTATGCACCCAGCCGGTGTTCAAGGGACTGACACACTACGCCAATCCGGCGCTGGAGCAGTTCCAGCGGCAAGGCACGGTACAGGTGACCGCCGGCGACTGCAAGGCACGCCTGTTCGGCGAACCGGTGTCGGCCTGCGACAAGATCCGCGGCTACCTGACCGACCTGGGCGTGGGCTACACCTTCGTGCCGGCCAGCGACCCGGCGCAGGCGGAAGTGCGGATCGGCGAGCGCACGCTGCAGGGCTTCGACCGCGCCGCCATCAAAGGCGCACTGATCAATGCTGGCTGGCCGGAGCGCGCCGATCCCGCCAGCATGAATACGCCGATGGTGTTCTTGCTGCTGCTGGTGCCGATCCTGTTCCTGGCCATGGTCTATGGGCCGATGGCCGCGTTCATGGTCGAGCTGTTCCCGGCCAGGGTGCGCTACACCTCGCTGTCGCTGCCCTTCCACCTTGGGGCGGGCTGGGTCGGCGGCATGCTGTCGTTCGTGGTCACAGCAATGAACGTGTCGAGCGGCGACGTGTACTTCGGCCTGTGGTACCCGGTAATCATCGCCGGATTCGCCTTCCTCATCGGCATGGTGTTCGTGCCGGAGACGCGCGGGCGCGACCTGTCGACGTGATCGCGGCAAGCCAGCGCATTGCGGGGCGGCGCGGTCCGCCCCATCTTTATCCGCAGATATTCAGCATACTGATTTAATGCCGGCGCGAGCGCAGCGATGGCGCGCGCGTCGTGGCGATGCAGCCATCGCCCACTTCCATCCCTTCGCGCACACAACCTGGAGCCCCCAATGTCCACCTCTCGCATCCTCCGCGCGCTTGCCGCGTCATCCGCCCTGCTCGGCCTGGCGCAGGCCACGCCCGCCCTGGCCGACGCCAGCGGCGTGAAGATCGGCGTCATCACCGATATGTCCGGCTCCTATGCCGACCTGTCCGGCAAGGGCTCGGTCGTCGCCGCTCAGATGGCCGTCGAGGAGTTCGGCGGCAAGGCGCTGGGCAAGCCCGTCACGGTGCTGTCCGCCGATCACCAGAACAAGGCCGATATCGCCTCGTCGCTGGCGCGCCGCTGGTTCGATACCGACGGCGTCGACATGGTGATCGACTTCCCCAACTCATCGACCGCGCTCGCGGTGCAGGAAGTCGCGCGCCAGAAGCAGAAGATCGATATCGTCTCCACCGGCGGCGCCATGGCGCTGACCAACCAGAACTGCTCGCCCACGGGTTTCCACTGGGCCTGGGACACCTACTCGGTGTCGTATCCGCTGGTTCGGCGCCTGATCGACCAGGGCCGCAACAGCTGGTACTACATCACGGTGGACTACGCCTTTGGCCAGTCGCTGGAAGCCGATTTCCGCAAGGCCGTCGATGCCGGCGGCGGCAAGAACGTGGGCAGCACGCGCCATCCGCTCAATGCCAGCGACTTCAGCAGCCCGGTGGTCGCGGCCTCGGCGTCCAAGGCCAAGGTGGTGGTGCTGGCCAATGCCGGCAATGACATGATCAACGGCGTCAAGGCCGCCGGCGAGTTCGGCCTGATCAAGGCGGGGCAGACGGTCATCACGCCGTCCACCTTCATCACCGATCTCAAGAGCCTGGGCCTGCCCGCCGCGCAGGGCCTGACCTATGTCGATCCGTTCAGGCTCGACCTCGACGCGAAGTCGAAGGACTTCGTCGAGCGCTACTACAAGCGCCACAAGGCGTATCCCACGCACGGCCAGATCGGCGTCTATTCCGGCGTGCTGCACTACCTGAAGGCCGTGGAAGCCGCCAGGACCGTCGAGGGCCCCGCGGTGGCGGACAAGATGCGCGCCCTGCCCGTCAACGACGCCTTCGTGCGCAATGGCAAGGTCCGCATCGATGGCCGCATGGTGCACGACATGTACCTGGCCCAGGCCAAGGCGCCGGCGGAATCGAAAGGCCCGTGGGACCTGGTCAAGTACATCGGCACGATCCCCGGCGACGAGGCCTTCCGTCCCCTGTCCGCCAGCGAATGCGCGCTGGTCAAGAAGTGAGCGCGCCCATGCCCGAGCAAGACATGATCCTGCGCACGCAGGGACTAACCAAGGCGTTCAAGGGCTTTACCGCCGTCAGCGATGTCAGCCTGTCGGTGCGGCGGGGCTCGATCCATGCGCTGATCGGCCCCAACGGCGCCGGTAAGACCACCTGTTTCAACTTGCTGACCAAGTTCCACGCCCCGTCGTCCGGCGCCATCCATTTCAACGGCACCGATATCACCGCGCTGCGCCCGGCGCAGATCGCACGCATGGGCGTGATCCGCTCGTTCCAGATTTCCGCGGTGTTCCCGCAGCTCACCGTGCTGGAGAACGTGCGCATCGCGCTGCAGCGCAAGCTGGGCACATCGTGGCATTTCTGGCGCGGCAGGCGTTCGCTGTCGCAGCTGGATGCGCGCGCCATGGAACTGCTGGACGGGGTGGGCCTGGCCGGCTTCGCACACCTTGGCACGGCCGAACTGGCCTATGGCCGCAAGCGCGCGCTGGAGCTGGCCACCACGCTCGCCACCGATCCCGAGCTGATGCTGCTGGACGAGCCCACCCAGGGCATGGGCCACGAGGACGTCGAAACCGTGACCGCGCTGATCAAGCGCGTGTCGGCGGGACGGACCGTGCTGATGGTGGAGCACAACATGAGCGTGGTGTCGTCGATTGTCGATCGCATCACGGTGCTGCAGCGCGGCGCCGTGCTGGCCGAGGGCACGTATGACGAGATCTCGCGCAATCCGCAGGTGAAGGAAGCCTATATGGGAACCGCCGAAGACCAGCAGGAGGCCGCATGACTGCAATCGCCCCCCCGGCCCTGCAATTGCGGGGCTTGCATGCCTGGTACGGCGAATCGCACATCCTCCATGGCGTCGACCTGTCGGTCCAGCCGGGCGAAGTGGTCACGCTGCTGGGCCGCAACGGCGCCGGGCGCACTACCACGCTGCGCGCCATCATGGGACTGACCGGCACGCGCAAGGGCTCGGTGCGCGTATTCGGCCGGGAAACGATCGGCATGAAGACGCACCGCATCGCACCGCTGGGGCTTGGCTACTGCCCGGAGGAGCGCGCCATCTTCGCCAGCCTGTCGTGCGAAGAGAACCTGATGCTGCCGCCGGCCTTCGAGGCGGCACCGGGCGCGCCGGGACTGCGCGACCCCATGTCGGTCGCCGAGATCTACGAGATGTTCCCCAACCTGCATGAGCGGCGCAAGAGCCAGGGCACGCGCATGTCCGGCGGCGAGCAGCAGATGCTGGCGGTGGCGCGCATCCTGCGCACCGGCGCCAGCGTGCTGCTGCTCGACGAGATCTCGGAAGGGCTGGCGCCGGTGATCGTGCAGAAGCTTGCGAAGATGATCGCCACGCTGCGCCGGCGCGGCTACACCATCGTCATGGTGGAGCAG
>JABFVP010000035.1 GCA_013362725.1 Cupriavidus sp. | reverse complement strand
GGGCTTGGGCTGCGGTCGCGGCGCGCGCGCGATGGGGCGTGGCTTGGGCGGCGCCGGCGGCGCTGGCGGCGGCAGCAGCACGGCTTCCAGCGTGGGGGTATCGCTGACATCGACCGGAATCAGCGGCCCGGGCATGCGCACCAGGCCCACCACTGCCAGCAGGTGGACCAGCAGCACCAGCGCAATCACAAAGATCCAGCGGCGCCGGCGCCAGACGCGGGGATCCGCGCCGCGCCGGGCGTCAGGTTCAGGCGGGGCCGGTTTGTCCGGCCGGCGTGGCGGCACCAAGGTAGCCGAGTTCCGATGAGAGCTGTTGGGCGATGGCGCGTACACGGCGATCCATCGTACCGCCCCATTCTGCATCGAATATGCTTTGCGCGCCCAGCACGATCAGCCCCATGGCGAGATGGCCGTTGGCGTCGAACACCGGCATCGAGAACGCGTTGATGCCCGGCAGCACGCCGCCGAGCGTGCGCGCGGCACCGTGCGCGCGCACCTCGGCGCAGATTGCGTCGTAGTCGGCCAGCGTGCGCGGCATGTCGGGCACGCCGTCATGGCCGCGCGCGCCCAGTTCGCGCTCGATCAGCGGCAGGGTCTGCTTGCGCGGCAGGTAGGCGCCGTAGAGCCGGCCGGTGGCGGAGTTGAGCATCGGCATCACGTCGCCCAGGCGCAGGCTGACCGTGACCGGGTGGCTCGACTCCTCCCAATGCACCACGGTGGGACCGTGGTTGCCCCACACCGCAATGCCGGCGGTCAGATCCAGTTCGTCGCGCAGCTGCGACAGGATCGGGCGCGCCTTCTTGACCGGGTCGAGGCGGTTCAGCCCGGCCAGCCCCAGTTGCAGCGCGAACGGCCCCAGGTCGTAGCGCCCGCTGACGGGATCCTGCGCCACCGCGCCCAGCCGCATGAAGCTGACCAGGTAGCGGTGGGCCTTGGCCGGGTTCATGTCGGCGGCGGCGGCCAGGTCGCGCAGCATCATCGCGCGCGGCGATGCCGCCAGCGCCTGCAGCAGCCTGAAGCCCACCTCGATGGACTGGATGCCGGAACGCAGCTTGGCGTCTTCTTCTTCGATCTCTGACATGCGGGTGGCAGGGCGTGTGCTTGCTGGCTTGGGGGAGGGAAAAATCCTAGGTGAATTTACTATAGCGAAATCGATTTACCAATTTTTAAGCGCTCGGTAGACTTTCTTCGCTACAGACCCGGCCGGCGGGCGCATGTGCAGCCCGCCATACCGGGCCCCGTTTTACCATGGAGACCACCGATGCGCCCCCCTGGCTACTTCCGTTCCGCCCTCGCCGCTGTTCCCCTGCTTGCCCTGCTGTGCACCGCCAGCGCGCCCGCCCGCGCCGATGACTGGCCGTCGCAGCCGATCCGCTGGGTGGTGCCCTACCCCGCCGGCGGCGGCACCGATGTGGTGGCGCGCACCGTGGCCCAGGCGATCACGCCGGGGCTGGGCAAGCAGGTGGTGATCGACAACCGGCCGGGTGCCGCCACCATCGTCGGCGCCGATGCGGTGGCGCATGCCAAGCCCGACGGCTACACCGTGCTGACCGCCGATACCGCCACGCTGGCCGCCAATCCGTCGCTGTACAAGAAGCTGCCGTACAACGCCGACAAGGACTTCGTCTATATCGGCCAGCTCGCGCGCTTCCCGCTGGTGCTGGTGGCCAACCCGAATTTCCCCGCCCGCACGCTCAAGGAAGCGATCGATTATGCGCAGAAGCATCCGGGCAAGGTCAACTTTGCCTCGCCGGGCGCCGGCAGTCCGCACCATCTGGCGATGGAGCTGTTCATGGACCAGACCCACGTCAAGATGACGCACGTGCCCTACAAGGGCGCCGCGCCCGCGGTGCAGGACCTGCTCGCGGGCCAGGTCGACCTGATGTTCCTGGATTTGGCCTCGGGCCAGCAGAACGTGCAGGCCGGCAAGCTGCGCGCGCTGGGCGTGGCCACGCCCAAGCGCCTCACCGTGCTGCCGAGCGTGCCGACCGTCGCCGAAGGCGGCGTGGCCGGCTTCGAAGCCTACGCCTGGCAAGGCATGGTGGCGCCGGCCGGTACGCCCAAGGCCGTGGTCACGCGGCTGAACGCCGAGCTGGTCAAGGCGCTGAAGACGCCCGAGGTGCAGAAGAAGCTGGAGGGCGTGGGCGTGGAAGCGGTGTCGAGCACGCCCGAGGCATTCGCCAGCTACGCGCGTGCCGAGGCCGAGCGCTGGGGCAAGCTGATCAAGGCCAAGGGCATCACGGTCGACTGAGCGGCGCGCGCGCCGCGTTAGACTAGCGCCCAAACTAGCGCCAATCGCGCCTGCCCGGCAGGCGCTCCCCATCCTTACCGCATCCCATGAAACTCGCAACCCTGAAGGACGGTTCGCGCGACGGCCAGCTGGTGGTCGTGTCGCGCGACCTGAAGACCGCGCACTTCGCCACCGACATCGCCGGCAAGCTGCAGACCGTGCTCGACGACTGGCAGTTCTACGCACCGCAGCTGCAGGACCTGTACGACGCGCTCAACGGCGGCCGCGCGCGCCATCCGTTCGCGTTTGCGCCGAAGGACTGCATGGCGCCGCTGCCGCGCGCCTACCAGTGGGCCGACGGCTCGGCCTACGTCAACCATGTCGAGCTGGTGCGCAAGGCGCGCGGCGCCGAGATGCCGCCCGAGTTCTGGACCGACCCGCTGATGTACCAGGGCGGCTCCGACGATTTCCTCGGTCCGCACGACGACATCGTCTGCGCCAGCGAGGCCTTCGGCATCGACTTCGAGGCCGAGGTGGCGGTCATCACCGGCGACGTGAAGATGGGCGCCACCGCGGAGCAGGCCGGCGAGGCCATCCGGCTGGTGATGCTGGCCAACGATGTCTCGCTGCGCAACCTGATCCCGGCCGAACTGGGCAAGGGCTTCGGCTTCTTCCAGAGCAAGCCGGCCACGGCGTTCTCGCCGGTGGCGGTGACCCCCGACGAGCTGGGCGAGGCCTGGCGCGAGCGCAAGGTGCACCTGCCGATGACCGTGCACTGGAACAGCAAGAAGGTGGGCCAGCCCGACTGCGGCACCGACATGGTGTTCGACTTCGGCCAGCTGATCGCGCATATCTGCAAGACGCGCAACGTGCGCGCCGGCAGCATCGTCGGCTCGGGCACGATCTCCAACGTCGATCGCAACAAGGGCTACTGCTGCATCGCCGAGAAGCGCATGCTAGAGACCATCGACGCAGGCAAGCCGGTGACCGAATTCATGAAGTTCGGCGACGCGGTCAAGATCGAGATGTTCGACGCGCAGGGCCATTCGGTGTTCGGCGCGATCGACCAGCTGGTGGCGGCGGCCTGAGGCCCGCCGGGCCGCAGACGCAGCCGTGGGCCGGATTTGCATATAATTAACCGACCGATCGGTTGGCAAATTAAACATGCTTCCGGCGCTCGCGCTGGCGTTCACCTCAAAGGCCCCCATGACCACGTCCTCCGCAGACACCTCCACCCTGTCGCCCCGCTACCAGCGCTACCGCGCGCTGACCCTGCGCCGCCACGGCCCGATCCTGGAAATCGTCATGGGCGCGGCCCAGTCGGCCAACCAGAAGCTGGCCACTGCGGACGCCAACATGCATCGCGAGCTGGCCGAAATCTGGCGCGACGTGTCCGCCGACCCCGAGGTGCGCGTGGCGCTGATCCGCGGCGAGGGCAAGGGCTTCTCCGCCGGCGGCGACCTGGCGCTGGTCGAGGACATGGCCAACGACTTCGACACCCGCACGCGCGTCTGGCACGAGGCGCGCGACCTGGTCTACAACGTCATCAACTGCGACAAGCCGGTGGTCTCGGCGATGCACGGCCCGGCGGTCGGCGCCGGACTGGTGGCGGGCCTGCTGGCCGATATCTCGATCGCGGCGAAGACCGCGCGCATCGTCGACGGCCATACCCGGCTGGGCGTGGCCGCGGGCGACCATGCCGCGATCGTGTGGCCGCTGCTGTGCGGAATGGCCAAGGCCAAGTACTATCTGATGCTGTGCGAGTCGGTCAGCGGCGAAGAGGCCGAGCGGATCGGCCTGGTCTCGCTGGCGGTGGATGAGGATGAACTGGTGGCGCGCGCCTTCGAGGTGGCCAACCGGCTGGCGGCAGGGTCGCAGAGCGCGATCCGCTGGACCAAGTACGCCCTCAACAACTGGCTGCGCATGGCCGGCCCCGCTTTCGATACCTCGCTGGCGCTGGAATTCATGGGTTTTGCCGGCCCCGACGTGCACGAAGGCATGGCGAGCCTGCGCGAAAAGCGGCCGCCTCAGTTCAGGTAACGACGACGCAGCCGCGCTACCCGGAGGTCCGGGCACGGGCTGCGCCGCACACGGAGCGCGCGACCATGTTCGGACAGATTCCCGATTTCACCAACGGCTTCGACTTCATGCGCCGGCTCTGGGGCGGCGGCGCGGGCATGCCCGCCGGCCTGATGCCCGGCCTGCAGGCGATGACGCCGCCGATGGGCCTGGAAGACCTCGACAAGCGCATCGCCGACCTGAAGGCGGTGGAAAGCTGGCTGCAGCTCAATACCAACCTGCTGCGCACCACCATCCAGGG
>JABFVP010000474.1 GCA_013362725.1 Cupriavidus sp. | reverse complement strand
CGCGGGCCCGGCGCCAATGCGATGCGGCGGGCGCCGCTTACTTGATGTCCTGCAGCGCCTTCTTCACCGTATCGAACAGCTCGCCGATCTGCGCTTCCGAGATGATCAGCGGCGGCGAGAACGCCAGGATGTCGCCGGTGTAGCGCACCAGCACGCCCAGCTCCAGGCACTTGAGGAAGGCCTCATAGGCGCGCGCGCCCGGCTGGCCCGGACGCGACTCCAGCTCGATGCCGGCCACCAGCCCGTAGTTGCGGATGTCCTTGACGTGCGGCGCGCCGCGCACGCCGTGCGCCGCGGCCTCGAATACCGGCGCCAGTTCGGCGGCACGGCCGAACAGGTTTTCGCGCTGATACAGGTCGAGCGTGGCGATGGTCGCCGCGGCGGCAAGCGGGTGGCCGGAATAGGTGTAGCCGTGCAGCAGCTCGATCGTGCCCGGTGCGGCCGAATTGACAACAGCGTCATGCACCTCGCGGCGCACGGCGACGGCGCCCATCGGCACCGCGGCGTTGTTGATCGCCTTGGCCATGGTGATCAGGTCCGGCGTCACCTTGAAGCGCTCGGCCGCGGTGGCAGCGCCGAGGCGGCCGAAGGCGGTGATGACCTCGTCGAAAATCAGCAGGATGCCGTGGCGGCTGGTGATCTCGCGCAGCTTTTCCAGATAGCCGACCGGCGGCACCAGCACGCCGGCGGAGCCCGCCAGCGGCTCGACGATCACGGCGGCGACATTGGCCGGGTCATGCAGCGCGAGGATGCGCTCCAGCTCGTCGGCCAGATGCGCGCCCCATTGCGGCTGGCCCTTGGAGAAGGCCGCTTCGGCCAGGTTGAACGTGGCCGGCAGGTGGTCGGTGCCCGGCATCAGGTTGGCCGAGAAGGCCTTGCGGTTCGGCCCGATGCCGCCCACCGCCATGCCGCCGAAGCCGACGCCGTGGTAGCCGCGCTCGCGGCCGATAAAGCGCGTGCGCTGGCCTTCGCCACGCGCGCGGTGGTAGGCCAGTGCGATCTTCAGCGCGGTGTCGACCGATTCCGAGCCCGAGTTGGTGAAGAAGATGCGATCCAGCCCCTGCGGCATGATCGCCGCCACCTTGGTGGCAGCCTCGAACGACAGCGGATGGCCCATCTGGAACGGCGGCGCATAGTCGAGCGTGGCCGCCTGGCGTGCCACCGCCTCGGCGATTTCCTTGCGGCAGTGGCCGGCCGCCACGCACCACAGGCCGGCGCAACCGTCCAGGATCTGGCGGCCGTCGTGGGTGGTGTAGTACATGCCGCTGGCCGACGCCAGCAGGCGCGGCGCCGCCTTGTACTGGCGGTTGGCGGTGAAGGGCATCCACAGCGCATCGAGATCGGGAATCACGGTCTTGGCGGCGTCCATACGTTCTCCTGGAGGAATCGGGTCGGGTGGGCGGCGCCGCGCCGGAGGCAGCGGCGGCGATGAAGGCCACTCTACCGGCGGCGGCTGGGCGACAAAATATACAGTCCGGACAACGGTTCCTTACCGTACAGTTTGATCACGCCAAACCGTACAGGCAAGCGGCACGCCGGCACCGCGTCCGGATGGTTTCGCCGTGGCCCGCGCGTGTCGCGGCACTGCATCGAACGCTGCACTGCGGCAATTTTTGCGTGACGGAATGCACCGGTCCGCGCGTCGGCGGGCAGCCGTTAAACTGTACAGGTACACGCCCGCCCGAGTGCCCGATGCTGACCCTGAACCTGACCCGCAGCCGCCGCGACGGCGACACCCTGACCGAGCAGATCGTCGCCGGCATCGCCGCGCTGGTGGAGCAGCGCGCGCTGCGCGCCGGGGCGGCGCTGCCGTCGGTGCGGCGCTTTGCACAGCACCACCATGTCAGCACCTTTACCGTGGCCGAGGCCTACGGGCGACTGACCGCGCTCGGCTACCTGGCCGCGCGGCCCGGCTCGGGCTATACCGTGGCACACCGCCACGCCCCGGCCGGCAATGCGCGCGCGCCGCAATGGGAGGCGCCAGGCCTGAACGCGGCCTGGCTGCTGTCCGACGTGTTTGCCGACCATTCGGTGCCGATCAAGGCCGGCGCCGGCTGGCTGCCGGGCGACTGGCTCAACGAGGAAGGCCTGCACCAGGCGATGCGGGCGTCGGCGCGCGTGCCGGCGGCGCAGCTGTCGGGCTACGGCCACCCGTATGGCTTTGCGCCGCTGCGCGAGCACATCGCCGCGGGCCTGGGCCAGTACGGCATCCCCCTGCAGGCGCAGCAGGTGGTGCTGACCCAGGGCGCAACGCAGGCGCTGGACCTGGTGGTGCGCACGCTGCTGCGTGCCGGCGACACCGTGCTGGTGGAATCGCCCTGCTACTGCAACCTGCTGCAGATCCTGCGGCTGGCCGGGCTGCGCGTGATCGGCGTGCCGCGCACGGCGGCGGGGCTGGACACGGATGCACTGGAAGATGCGCTGCGCACCCACGCCCCGCGCGCGCTGTTCATCAACACCGTGCTGCAGAACCCGACCGGCGCCAGCCTGACCAGCATGAACGCCTTCCGCGTGCTGCAGCTGGCCGAGCAGCACCGGCTGCTGGTGGTCGAGGACGATATCTACCGCGAGCTGGCCCCGGCTGGCTCGCCGATGCTGGCGGCCATGGACGGGCTGTCGCAGGTGGTCTATGTCAACGGCTTTTCCAAGACCATCACGCCGTCGCTGCGGGTCGGCTACCTGGCGGCCAGCCCGGACCTGGCCAAGGCCTTTGCGCGCACCAAGATGGCGGTCGGGCTGACTTCATCGGAGGTGACGGAACGGCTGGTGTATTCGGTGCTGACCAGCGGCCACTACGGGCGCCATGTGACGGCATTGGCCGAGCGGCTGCGCGCGCAGCAGGACCGCGTCACGGAAAAGATGGAAGCCCACGGGCTCGAAGTGCTGCTGCGCCCGGAAGGCGGGATGTTCGCGTGGTCACGCCTGAACGAGGCGATGCAGGCGCGCTGGCTGGCCAGCCGCCGCGGCGGCCCGTTGCTCGGCAACCGGCTTGCCACGCTGGCGCTGGAGCATGGCATCTGGCTGGCGCCCGGATCGTATTTCGAGCCGGACGAAACCGACTCGCCATGGATCCGCTTCAACGTGGCAACCGGCGATGCGCCGCAGCTGTGGCAGTTCTTTGACAGCCTGGCGCAGGCGCGGCAGGCGGCTTGAGGTGGAGGCGGGCGGCGCGGCCGGCGCTCAGCTCCAGAGACGCTCGACCAGCCAGCCGGCGGTGGCGCAGACGCCTACCCAGGCGGCAAGACAGGTGGCAATAAAGCGATAGCTCATCTCGGTATGGTCAACAAAGATATGACGAGGGCGTGAATTTTGCGATGCATCATACATCCATTCATGAATGTATGTAAGCGGAAGGAAGATTCCTTACGACTATCGCGGGTATGTTGTTGTTTATAAGGCACACGCGCGGCCCGCGCTTCCCTGCCCCAACCCAAACCCGGCCCTGATGCCGTCGGGGGATGCCGCGGCACGCGCACGGCTCTCTGCTACCCTTGGGCCTGACCGGCGCCTTGCCGGACGAGCCTCAAGATTTCAAGCGCAACGCACGAATTTCCCATGCATACCCAAGACCTGTCCGCCTGGACCCACAGCCACGCCTTCGACGCCGGCAACCGCGCCGCCGAACGCGGCACGCGCCTGGTCATGGTGATCACCGCCATCACCATGGTGGCCGAGATCGCCGCCGGGCTCTGGTTCAACTCGATGGCATTGCTGGCCGATGGCTGGCATATGAGCTCGCACGCGCTGGCGATCGGCTTGTCAGCCTTCGCCTACGCCGCCGCGCGGCGCTACGCCGGCGACTGGCGCTTTGCCTTCGGCACCTGGAAGATCGAAGTGCTGGCGGGCTTTGCCAGCGCGGTGTTCCTGCTGGGCATTGCCGCGCTGATGGCGGCGGGCTCGGTCGAGCGGCTGTTCGCGCCGCAGGCCATCCACTATCGCGAGGCGATGGGCGTGACCGCGCTCGGGCTGCTGGTCAACCTCGGCTGCGCGCTGATTCTCGGCGGCCATGCGCATGGCCACGATCACGGCCACGATCACGGCCATGACCATGGTCACCATCACGGCCACGATCACCACCATCACCACCATGACCTCAACCTGCGCGCCGCCTATGTGCACGTGCTGGCCGATGCCGCGACCTCAGTGCTGGCGATCGTCGCGCTGGCCGGCGGCTGGTGGCTGGGCTGGTCGTGGCTGGATCCGGTGATGGGGCTGGTGGGCGCGGCGCTGGTCGGCCGCTGGGCCATCGGCCTGATGCGCCAGAGCGGCACGGTGCTGCTGGACCGCGAGATGGACCACCCGGTGGTCGACGAGGTGCGCGAGGTGCTGGCCTGCCTGGATCACGGCGACGAAAGCACCCGCGTGTCCGACCTGCATGTGTGGCGCGTGGGCCGGCAGCACTTTGCCTGCATCGTCTGCCTGGTCACGCATGATGCCGCGCTGACGCCGCAGCGCGTGCGCGAGGCGCTGTCGGTGCACGAGGAACTGGTGCACGTGACGGTGGAAATCAGCCGCTGCGACGGCGATCACTGATACGACTACAGAAGCGACCACCGAGGCGAGCGCAGCGGCTCGCCATCGGCTTGCGGTGAATCAGCTCAGCTCGCACCACATGCACAGCGGCGGGGTGTCCGCGGCGCGGTGGAATTCGCTCGATGCCATGACCTCCGGCGGCAGCTTCGCGGCCGGCACCAGCGTAAAGCCGTAGCGCGCGAAATAGCTGGGACAACTGGAAGCGAGCAGCACCGCGCGCCGCGCGCCGTTGGCGCGGGCGCGCATCAGCGCGGCCCGCACCACGTGGGTGGCCACGCCCTGGTCGCGGTGTTCGGGCAGCACGGCCACGGAGCGGATCACTACGGTATCGCCGCAGCGCTCGCCGGCGGCGCAGCCAATGATCTGGGCGCCAAGGATGGCAACGTGGAAATGCTCGAGCAGGCGCGGCACGCCGTCCACTGGCAGCCCGCACCGTTCCAGCACCTCTCCCACGGCAGGAGCGTCCGTCGGCACGGCCACGCGGATGCGCAGGTCTTTCATCATCTGGAGCCTCTGTTTTTCACACTGCCTCGCGAAGGGAAACGCCATGGAAGCCCGTACATGGCGGTGCCGCCAACTGGCGGCACGGGTTGCATGCAGGCCGACAGGCCTGTCGGGCAACATTACCTGATTCGCTGCCGTTGATCCATTGGGGATAAACGGGTGTCCGGAACCGTTGCGGCATACCGGTCAGGGGGCGCGCGGCACAGCGCGCCGCGGTCATGGCGCGGGCCGATGACAGGCGCGTGAAAAAAGAAAAGCGGAAGCGATCGCGCGCATGCGCAGGGACGCCGGGCGCAATGCGCCCGGCCGGGAAATCTGGAGGCGGGGATCCGGAATCGAACCGTCGTACACGGCTTTGCAGGCCGTTGCATAACCACTCTGCCACCCCGCCGCTGACATCGCGCCGGAGCGGCGCGACGTGCTGCGGGCCGCAGTGTAGCGGGAAATGGAAATCTTTGCAGGAGACCACCCGGCGCGCCGCGCCGGCTCAGTCGTCGATCCCGCCCATGGCGGACTGGATGTAGTTCTGCACGCCGACCTTGCGCACCAGCTCCAGCTGCGCTTCGAGCCAGTCGATATGTTCCTCGGTGTCCTCGAGGATATCGACCACCAGCTGGCGCGAGACATAATCGCCGACCGATTCGAAATACTTGATCGCATCCTTGCAGCTGGCCTGCGACACCTGCTCCAGCTTCAGGTCGCAGCCAAGCATCTCTTCGGTGTTCTCGCCGACCAGCAGCTTGTCGAGGTCCTGCAAATTGGGCAAGCCGTCGAGCAGCAGGATGCGCTCGATCAGCTTGTCGGCGTGCTTCATTTCCTCGATCGATTCGTCGTACTCGTGCTTGCCCAGCGCGCGCAGCCCCCAGTGCCGATACATGCGGGCATGCAGGAAATACTGGTTGATGGCAGTCAGCTCATGCCGCAGCTGTGCGTTCAGCAACTGGATTACCTTCTTGTCAGTCTTCATGGCAGCCCCCAATGCCCCTGCGACAGGGACATGCAAAGTCGCGATGGCACGACCGCAGCAACGCCCCGGCGAATCAGCCGCCGTGACTTCATGGTAGTCCCGCATAGGCGGACATCAAGCAATCCGGGGCCGTGCCGCGGCGTTCCTGCCGCATGGATTCGCTATTTTCCGGCTTGCTTGCGGATGCGAATGCCAATGGTTTTTATTCGGTTTTCATAAGCGCCTGCACGGCATCATGAGAATATAAAAGCGGGCGCCGGGCTATTTGCCGCGGCGCCCGCCATAGGCGTTGCCATCGTTGCGGTTCAGTCCAGCTTCGCGCCCGAATCCGCCACCAGCGTCTTCAGCACCGGCCAGTCGCGCGCGTAGAGCGCCTGCGCCTCGGCCGGCGTACTGCCCACCGTGCGCAGGCCCAGCGTGACCAAGCGCTCCTGCATCTCGGGGGTCTGCAGGATGGCACGCACCTCGCTCTCGAGCCGGGCCAGGATCGGTGCTGGCACGCCTACCGGCGCCACCAGCCCGATCCAGCCGACGGTCTTGAAGGCGCTGTCCTGCATGCCGGCCTCGGCAAAGGTGGGCATGTCGGGCAGCGCGCTGCTGCGCTGCGTGCCGGTCACCGCCAGCGCCTTGAGCTTGCCGCTCTGGATGTAGGGCTTGGCGGTAAGGATGCTGGCGAAGCCAAACTGCACCTGGCCGCCGAGCAGGTCCTGCAGCATCGGCGCCTCGCCCTTGTAGGGCACGTGCGTGGCCTGACCGTGTACCAGCTTGCTGTAGTAGGCGCCGCTCAGGTGCGACAGCGAGCCCACGCCCCACGAGGCATAGCTCAGCTTGCCCGGCCGGCTGCGCGCGTATTCGCCCAGTTCGCGCACGGTGCGCGCCGGCACCGACGGGTGGGTCACCAGCACCAGCTGCGCGTCGGCCAGCACGCTGATCATGCTCAGATCCTTGCGCGGATCGTAGGGCAGCTTCTGGAACAGGAACTGGTTGGTCAGCACCGATTGCGTCAGCGTCATCAGCAGCGTGTAGCCATCGGGCGCGGCCTTGGCCACGGCATCGGTGCCGATGATGCCGGAGGCCCCGGCCTTGTTGTCGACCACCACCGGCTGGCCCAGCCGCTTGCTGAGCTTTTCGCCCATGGCGCGGGCAATGGTGTCGGTGCCGCCGCCAGCCACATAGGGCACGACGATGCGGATCGGCTTGGCGGGATAGGCCTGGGCCGCGGCCGGCAGGGCGGCGCCGAGCGTAAGCCCGGTGACCAGGGCGCCGGGAGCCAGCGTCAGCCATGCGCGTCGGTTCATTGTCGTCTCCAGATAGTTTTGGTTATGGAGGACCACCTTAGTAGGCTTGAGAACTTACGTCCAATGCAATATTTTTAAGTTTTTGATGCGCAAATGGTTAATTCGTGGGCTTGAGGCAACTGCATCACTTCGTCACGTTGGTCGAGCAAGGTAGCTTCGCCCGCGCCGCGGCGGCGCTGCACCTGTCGCAGCCGGCACTGACGCGCAGCATCCAGGCGCTGGAATCCGAACTGGGCACGCTGATCGACCGCAGCTACGGCAAGGTGCGCCCCACCGCCGCCGGCATGCTGGCCTTGGCGCGCGCGCGCCGCATGCTACGCGAGCAGCGCGAGTTGCGGCGCGACCTGCAATTGCTCGAAGACGTGGAAGTCGGCACCATCCGCGCCGGCTTCGGGCCGTTTGCGGCGTCGTTCCTGCTGGATCCAGTGCTGGAGGCGCTGGTGCGCCGCTATCCGCGGCTGCGCATCGACCTCGAGACTGCCGACACCCCCGCCATGCGGCGTTCGTTGGAAGCCGAGCAGCTCGACATCTTTGTCGGCGAAAGCCGCAGCCTGGCGGAACTGGCACACCTGGAGATCGACCGGCTGCCGGCACTGGAAACGGCATTCTTCGTGCGCAGCGGCCATCCGCTGACACGGCAGCGCAAGGTCACCCTGGCCGACCTGCTCGCCTACCCGGTGGCCGGGACCCGGCTGCCGCCGCATATCGTGCGCTTCTTCCGCCAGGCCCTGCGCGAGGCCAGCGGCGGCAGCGGCCCGCTGCCCGAGGACGTGCCCGGGCTGATGACCGTCACCTGCAACGACATGCATGCGCTGCGCGCGCTGCTGCTGGCGGTCGACGCCGTGGCGCTGGTGCCGGTGGCGATGATGACCGAGGCGTGCGCGCAGCGCCTGGCCGTGCCCTTGCCGATGCACCCGTCCACCGCGCTGAAGGCTCAGTACGGCATCGTCACGCTGGCCGGGCGCACGCCGTCGCCGGCCATGCGCGTGTTCGCGGCGCTGGTGCATGAAGCGGTGGCGCAAACCGGCGCCTAGTTTGTGCCGGGCCGGCGCGATAGGACCGGCGCGATGCGTGGCGTTCAGCCCGCAGCCACGGCGGGAACCAGCAGGCCGCCAGCACGATGCCGAGGCCCGCGCCCTGCATCAGCACCGCCACCGGCAGGTTGCACCGGTTCGCGCTGTCGGTGGCGTAGCGTCAGTCAAGTCCAAGCCATCATGGCAAAGAGGCCCCGCAGGGCCTCTTCGCAACTGGCAGCTCGCAGCCGGCATCGCGCCGGCCTCACGCCTTATTCCACCGTCACCGACTTCGCCAGGTTGCGCGGCTTGTCCACGTCAGTGCCGCGCGCGCACGCCGTGTGGTACGCCAGCAGCTGCAGCGGCACCACGTGCAGGATCGGCGAGAGGTCGCCGTAGTGCTCGGGCATGCGGATCACCTGGATGCCGTCGGACGACTGGATCTGCGTATCGCTGTCGGCAAACACGTACAGGCGGCCGCCGCGCGCGCGCACTTCCTGGATGTTGGACTTGAGCTTTTCCAGCAGCGCGTCGTTGGGGGCGACGGTAACCACCGGCATGGCTTCGGTGACCAGCGCCAGCGGGCCGTGCTTGAGTTCGCCAGCCGGGTAGGCCTCGGCGTGGATATAGGAGATTTCCTTGAGCTTGAGCGCCCCCTCCAGCGCGATCGGGTAATGCAGGCCGCGGCCGAGGAACAGCGCGTTCTCGCGGCGGGCGAAGTCTTCGGACCAGGCGATGATCTGCGGCTCCAGCGCCAGTACGCCGTGCAGCGCGGCCGGCAGGTGGCGCAGGTTGGTCAGGGCCTTGGCCTCGGCCTCTTCGGTGAGCAGGCCGCGGGTCTTGGCCAGCGACAGCGTCAGCATGTAAAGCGCGGCCAGCTGCGTGGTGAACGCCTTGGTCGAGGCCACGCCGATCTCGGTGCCGGCGCGGGTCAGGAAGCGCAGTTCGGTCTCGCGCACCATGGCGCTGGTGGCGACGTTGCAGACCGCCAGCGTATGGACGTGGCCGAGCGCGCGCGCATGGCGCAGCGCGGCCATGGTGTCGGCGGTTTCGCCCGATTGCGAGATCACCACCACCAGCGCGCGCGGATTGGGCACGGTGTCGCGGTAGCGGTATTCGCTGGCGACCTCGACCTGGGTCGGGATCTTCGCAATGCTTTCGAGCCAGTACTTGGCGGTGCAGCCGGAATAGTAGCTGGTGCCGCAGGCCAGGATCAGCACGCTGTCGATGCCGGCGAAGACCTCGGCGGCGTTGTTGCCGAACAGGTCCGGCGACAGGCCTTCGACGCCTTCGAGCGTGTCGCCCAGCGCGCGCGGCTGCTCGAAGATTTCCTTCTGCATGAAGTGGCGGTACGGGCCCAGGTCGACCGAGGCGGCATGGGCTTCGACCACGCGCGCTTCGCGCTCGACCGGATGGTCATCGACGTCGTGGATGGTCACGCCGTCCAGCGTGATCTCGACCACATCGCCCTCTTCCAGGTAGATGATGCGGTTGGCGGTGCCGGCCACGGCCAGCGCGTCGGACGCGAGGAAAGACTCGTTCTCGCCCAGCGCCACCACCAGCGGCGAGCCGGCGCGCGCACCGACCACGCGGCCGGGCTGATCCTTGGCGAACACCGCGATGGCGTAGGCGCCGTGCAGGCGCTTGGTGACCGCGCGCACCGACGCGAACAGGTCGCCGCGGGTGGCGCTGCTGGGGTAGCAGTAGGCCTGGTGGATCAGGTGGGCGACCACCTCGGTATCGGTCTGCGACTCGAAGCCGTAGCCAACCGCGCGCAGTTCTTCGCGCAGCGGCTCGTAGTTCTCGATGATGCCGTTGTGCACCAGCGCGATGGTCTCGCCCGACAGGTGCGGGTGGGCGTTGACGGTGTCGGGCTTGCCGTGCGTGGCCCAGCGCGTATGCGCAACGCCGGTGAAGCCGGACAGGCCCGATGCCTGCGTCTGCGCGTCGAGGTCGGCGACGCGCGACACGGTGCGCGCGCGCTCGACCGCATCGTCGCGCACGACGGCGACGCCGCACGAGTCATAACCGCGATACTCCAGGCGGCGCAGCCCTTCGATCAGGACCGGAACGATGTTGCGCGTGGAAACCGCGCCGACGATGCCACACATGCTGAACCCCCGTTTGCTGGCGCCTGCCCGCAGGCCGCTGGCGCCGGTATGAATCCTGTGGCGCCGCCCGGTGCAGGCGGCCCCTGGTACTTACTGCTTCGGCTGCTTGACCGGACGCTGCCAGGCGTCGATGGTCAGCTGCTTGGCCCGCGACAGCGTCAGCTTGTCGGCCGGGGCCTCCTTGGTGAGCGTGGTGCCGGCGCCGAGCGTGGCGCCGCGGCGCACCGTCACCGGTGCCACCAGCTGCGTGTCGGAGCCGATGAAGACATCGTCCTCGATCACGGTGCGGTGCTTGTTCACCCCGTCATAGTTGCAGGTGATGGTACCCGCGCCAATATTGACGCGCGACCCCACCGTGGCGTCGCCCACATAAGCCAGGTGGTTGGCTTTGCTATGTGCCGCCACCTGTGCATTCTTGACCTCGACGAAGTTGCCGATATGCACGTCCTCGCCCAGTTCGGTGCCGGGGCGCAGGCGCGCGTAAGGCCCGATGCGGCCCGCGGGGCCGATGCTGGCGTCGTCGATATGGCAGAACGGGTGCACCTGCGCGCCCGCCCCGACGGTGCTGTTGCGAATCACGCAATGGGCGCCGATGCGCACGCCGTCTTCCAGGTGCACGCGGCCCTCGAACACGCAGCCGACGTCGATGGTGACATCGCGCCCGCAGGTCAGCTCGCCGCGCACGTCGATGCGGGCGGGGTCCAGCAGCGTCACGCCGGCCTCCAGCAGGCGCCGGGCCAGGTTGCCCTGGTGGATGCGCTCGATCTCGGCCAGCTGCAGCTTGCTGTTGACGCCCAGCGTCTCCCACACTGCCGCCGGCTGGGCCGATACCGTCTCGACGCCATCGGCGACGGCGCGCTCGACGGTGTCGGTCAGGTAGTACTCGCCCTGGGCGTTGTCGTTGCGCAGCGTCGACAGCCACTTGCGCAGGTGGCCGGTCGGGCACACGATGATGCCGGTGTTGATTTCGCGGATGGCCTTCTCGGCTTCGCTCGCGTCCTTCTGCTCGACGATGCGGACGATGCTGCCCGCCGCGTCGCGCACGATGCGGCCATAGCCGGTGGGGTCGGGCATTTCGACGGTGAGCACGCCAAAGCGCTGTGCGCCGGCCTCGGCGACCAGTGCCTGCAGCGTCGCCGCGCTGGTGAGCGGCACGTCACCGTAGAGAACCAACGTGGGCTGGTTGTCGTCCAACAAGGGAAGTGCCTGCATCACCGCATGGCCCGTGCCCAGTTGCTGGGCCTGCTCGGCGAAGGCGACATCGTCGGCGGCCACCGCCTCGCGCACGCGCGCGGCGCCGTGGCCGACCACGACCACCAGCCGCGACGGCGACAGCGCACGGGCCGTATCCAGGACGTGCGCGAGCATGGGCCGCCCCGCTACCGGGTGCAGCACCTTGGGCAAATCGGAATACATCCGCTTGCCCATGCCCGCGGCGAGAATGACGATATTCACAAGGAGACCCCTAAGTGAGTGTGTCCGAAAATATTCTGGAAAACGCCGGCCGGGTGTTTGGCCCGATGTTTGGCAAAGTGCGCCGCCGGGGCTGGCGAAAGCCTGCCGACAGGCCGGCGCCTCTTCCCGCAAACCCTTGCCAGGACTTGGCTGGCGGGCAGCGAGCGAGCCCGGTTCCAATGCGCGGCGATTTTAACATGGCGCATTCTGCGCAACGGACCGTGGTTTCCGAATTTCACAATTGCTGGGCGCGGCGTATTTTGGTGATTCTGGGCACAGCCGCCTTGTGCGCGTGCAGCGCCATGAAGCTGGGTTACCAGCAGGGCGACCGGCTGGCGTACTGGTGGATCGACAATTATGTCGACGTCACCGCGGCCCAGGAGCCGCTCACGCGCGAGGCCATCGCGCGCTTCTTCGCCTGGCATCGCAAGGCGCAGCTGCCGGAAATCGCCAGCCTGCTGCAGCAGGCCAAGGCCGAGGTGCGCCAACCAGTCACGCCGGCGATGGTCGCGCACTTCCAGGACGCCTCGCAGGAGCTGGCGCGCCGCTCCTTCGAGCAGGCCATGCCCGATATGGCCGACCTGCTGCTGACGCTGACGCCCGACCAGATCGCCCGCATGGAAAAGAAGTTTGCCGAGGGCAACGCCAAGTACCGCAAGAAGTTCCTAAACGCTGACCAGGCCGAGCGCGAGGAAGCGCGCTACGACAAGGTGATGGAGTACGCCCGCCTGGTCTACGGCGGCTTCTCTCCCGAGCAGGAAAGGGCGATCCGCGCCAGGATCGGGCCGGTGGTGCAGAATGCCGAGGCGCGCTACGCCGAGCGCGTCGCGCGCCAGCAGGAATGGATCAAGATGGTGCGCTATGTGCAGGCCACGCAGCCGCCCAAGACGCAGGTGATCGACCTGCTGCGCCGCTTCCGCGAATACTGGCAGAACCCGCCCGCCCGGCACGTCGCCAGCCACGAAGCGGGCAACAACGCCGGCATCGCGCTGACCGTTGCAATCGCCAACCTGACCACGCCGGAACAGAAGGCACACGCGCAGGATCGCTTCCAGAAGTGGATCGACGATACCCACGCGCTGATGCGCGAGAAGGCGAAGCCGCCGGTGCAGTCGGCGGCGGCGAACTGAAGAAGCCGCTGCGCCCGACGCCATAAAAAACGCCCGCGCAAGCGGGCGTATTGCCATCCGGCTGCCGCAGGACTTACTGCGTGCCGGCCGGCTCCGCCGCCGGCGCGCGCTCAAACCGCACGAACTCCATGCGGTTTTCGTCCACGTTTCCGGCAAACGTCAGCGGCTGCTGCTGGAACGTGGTCTCACCGAACAGCGAGGCCTCGTCGACCTTGGCCAGGCCGGTCGCCAGCCCGGTGAACGGGAACAGCTCGGTATCCGCGAGGTGCGACGGCACCACGTTGCGCAGCGCCGCGAAGATATTGTCGATACGGCCCGGGTTCTGCCGCTCCCACTCCTGCAGCATCTCGCTGACCTTCTTGCGCTGCAGGTTTTCCTGCGAGCCGCACAGGTTGCACGGGATGATGGGGAAATCCATGGCGCGCGCGTACGACGCGATGTCCTTCTCCGAGCAGTACGCCAGCGGGCGGATCACGATATGCGCGCCGTCATCGGTGGCCAGCTTGGGCGGCATCGCCTTCATCTTGCCGCCGAAGAACATGTTCAGGAAGAAGGTGTTGACGATGTCGTCGCGGTGGTGGCCCAGCGCGATCTTGTTGGCGCCCAGCTCCTTGGCGGTGCGGTAAATCACGCCGCGGCGCAGGCGCGAGCACAGCGAGCAGGTGGTCTTGCCCTCGGGCACCTTCTCCTTGACGATCGAGTAGGTGTCCGCCTCGACGATCACATATTCCACGCCGACCGATTTCAGGTATTCCGGCAGGATGTGTTCGGGGAAGCCGGGCTGCTTCTGGTCCAGGTTCATCGCGATCAGCTTGAACTTGATCGGCGCGCGCTGCTGCAGCGCCATCAGGACCGACAGCATGGTGTACGAATCCTTGCCGCCACTCATGCAGACCAGCACGGTGTCGCCGTCCTCGATCATGCCGAAGTCGCCGATGGCCTTGCCGGTTTGCGATTGCAGCCTCGTCTCGAGGCGATAGAAGTTGTTCGAGTGGCTCATGGAGCATCCTGTTGCGTGGCGTCCGCCGGATGGAATGGCCGGCGCGGCGCGAGGGGCAACATTTTACTTTAGGCGCCCGTCAGCTGCAGCGGGCGCCGCAGGACCGCTCAGGCCTGCTTGATATGGAACACCTCGACCCCGACCGAATCGCAATCCGGGTACACGTCGGGCTTCTCGGTCGACACGCGCACCGCGCGCACCTTGGGATGCTTCAGCATGGCGCGTGCGACGTCGTCGCACAGCGTTTCCTGCAGGTGCACGTGGCCCTGCGCCATGCGCGCCGCGACGGTGTTGCGCATGAAGTCGTAGTCGACCACTTCGTCGAGCTTGTCGGCCTGCGGCGTGCATTCCTCCAGCGGCACGAACAGGTCGATATTGATCAGCACGCGCTGCTCGCCCTTCTTCTCGAATTCGTGCACGCCGATATTGATCTGGACTTCATAGTTGCGCAGGAACATGCGTCGGCAGTCCTGCAGGCTGGGGTGGGAAAGGGCGGCGAGCATGGTCATGGGCGGAAAACGAAAGGGGGAAGTGTAAGGCGGGGGTGCCGCGCCGTCAGGCGCGGCCGATGATGCAGGTCATTCGGTCAGGAACATCACATCGCGCGCCAGCGGCATCAGGTGCTGGCCGCCGTCGACGTACAGCGTGGTGCCGGTCACCGCGCGCGCCTGCGCCAGGTAGGCCACCGCCTGGGCGATGTCCTCCGGCGTGGAAGACTGGCCCAGCGGCGTCACGCGATGCGCGCGGCGGAAGCTCTGCTCCGACTGCTCGCCCGACACCAGCGTGATGCCGGGGGCCACGCCCACCACGCGCAGACGCGGCGCCAGCGCCTGCGCAAGCTGCACCGTGGCGGTCTGCAGCGCGGCCTTGGAGAGCGTGTACGACAGGAAGTCCGGGTTCAGGTTATCAAGCTTTTGGTCGAGCAGATTGATCACCACGCCGCGCGGCTCGGCGGCCTTGTTGGCACTATCCTGTCCCGCGGCTGCGCCCAGCGCCTTGTGCAGCTCGCGCGCCAGCAGCAGCGGCGCTGCCACGTTGGTGCGCATATGCGTATCGAGCGACGCATACGAGAAGCTGGTGGCGACGTCGTACTGGAACAGCGAGGCATTGTTGACCAGGCAGGTCGGCACGCCAATCGCGGCGGTGCAATCGGCCACCAGC
>JABFVP010000597.1 GCA_013362725.1 Cupriavidus sp. | reverse complement strand
GCCCTCAATACACGCCTGCAGATGACCTGGCTGGAGCCGGGCCTGCCCAATACCCTGGCGCCCGGCAAGCGGCCCTGCACCACGCTGTCGCCATCGCTGGCGCTGCGCGACGGCGAACCCTACATGGTGTTCGGCACGCCCGGCGGCGACCAGCAGGACCAGTGGTCGCTGGCATTCTTCCTGCGCCATGCCGTGCATGGCATGAACCTGCAGGAGGCGATCGACGCGCCGGCCTGGCATGTCGACCACTTCCCGGCGTCGTTCTGGCCGCGCCAGACCGTGCTCAACCGCATCAGCATCGAATCGCGCTTCCCGGAAAGCACGCTCGCGGCACTGCGCGAGCGTGGCCACGAGGTGCGCGTGGGCGAGCCGTGGTCCGAGGGCCGCATGTCGGCGTGCTCGCGCGAGTTCGACGCCCGCGGCCGGCTGGTGCTGCGCGCCGGCGCCAATCCGCGCGGCATGCAGGGCTATGCGGCCGGACGCTGACGATCCACCAGATCACTCAATAGCCAGACACGAAGACGGAGGAGTAACACCATGCGATGGATGACCAAGACCCTGCTGGGCGGCATGGCCGCGCTGGCAATGTGCATGAGCGGTGCCGCGCGCGCGGCCGACAACTGGCCGCAGAAGCCGATCACGCTGATCGTGCCGTGGGCCGCCGGCGGCTCGACCGATATCCTGGCGCGCGTGCTGTCCGAGCACCTGACCCGCTCGCTTGGCCAGCCGGTGATCGTCGACAACAAGCCCGGCGCCTCGGGCAATATCGGCTCGGCCATGGTGGCGCGCGCCAGGCCCGACGGCTACACGCTGCTGGTCGGTTCGATGAGCACGCACGCGATGAACCCGGCGCTGATGCCCAACATGCCGTTCCGCGGCGTGGAAGACTTCACGCCGCTGGGCCTGCTGGCTTATGTGACCAACACGATGGTGGTGCACCCGTCGGTGCCGGCGCACAACGTCAGGGAACTGATCGCCTACGCCAAGGCCAATCCGGGCAAGCTGGCCTACGCCAGCGCCGGCCCCGGTTCGACCAATCACCTGAGCGCAGTGCTGTTCGAGAAGATGGCCGGCGTGCAGATGCTGCACGTGCCGTACAAGGGCGGCGCGCCCGCCGTGGTCGATACCGTGGCCGGCCAGACCCAGTTGCTGTTCTCCGCCGGCACCCAGACGCTGTCGCATGTGAAGAGCGGCAAGCTGCGCCTGCTGGCCGTCACCGAGAGCAAGCGCTCGCCGTTGCTGCCCACTGTGCCGACCGTCGCCGAAACCGTTCCCGGCTATGAGCTGGCGGTCTGGTACGGGGCCTTCGGTCCGAAGGGGATGCCGGCGGACCTGACGGCGCGCCTGAACCGCGAGATCAACGCGGTGATGTCGCTGCCCGAGGTCAAAGCCAGGATGAACGCCATCGGCGTCGAGACCGCGACCTCCACGCCGCAGCAGTTCGGCACAATCCTGCAGCGCGATGCCGACCGCTACGGCAAGCTGATCCGCGAACTCGGCATCAAGGGGGAATGACATGAGCCTGCTGCGCACCGCCTCGCTGGTGGCGGCGGCCAATGTGCTGTGCGACCAGCTGCGGCAGGCCCGCGATCCCGCCGCCGCCTTCGATGCCATCGGCAGCGCCACGCTGCAGGCGCTGGGCCCCGGCCTGCTGACCATCAACGCCTGGCATGCCGGGCCGGCCCAGATCGAACGCCTGTGGTCGTCCCACCCATCCGCTTATCCGGTCGGCGGACGCAAGCAGAAAGGCGACAGTCCGTGGCGACGCCACTTGCTCGAGCGCGCAGAGGTCTTTGTCGGCGAGGGCGATGCCGCGCTGGCGGCGGTGTTCGATGACGTGCAGGTGATTCGCGCGCTCGGCTGCACGGCGGTGGTCAATGTGCCGCTGTGCTGGCAGTCGCGCGTGATCGGCACCTTCAACTATCTGGCGGATCGCTCCGTATGGTCGCCGGCAGAGGTGGCGGCACTGCGCGTGCTGGCGGCGCTGGCCGCGCCTGCCGTGGGCGACCGGCTGTCGGCGCAAGGCTGACGGCGCCCGCTAACGCTGTCCGGCGCCCACATGACAGGCTGGCACTGCCCTGAGTGCCAGTGTTGTCTGGTCCGCTTGCGTCACGGCGCGGGGTTCAGGATACGCTCGGTATCCTCGCCCAGATTGGGAGCGGCCTTATAGATGGAAGCAGGCGTTTTCGAAAAAAGCGCCGTCGGCCGGGTCGTCACCACTTCGCCTTCGGTCGGGTGCGTCATGGTCTGGAACAAGCCTGTGCTCTGCACCTGGGGATGGTTCTGGATGGTGTGGATCGAGTACATCTGCGCGACCGGGATATCCATCTCCCGGCAAACGTCCATCATTTCCCGGGTGGTGTATTGCGCGGTGATCTTGCGCAACTCCGCGTAGATGGCCTGGATGTTCTTGTTGCGCTCGATGCGGCTGCTGATATTGAACTGGTCGATGAACTCGCCGCGCCCAAAGCGGTGGAAGAAGGCCTTCCAGTGCTGCTCGGTATAGGGCAGCACCGCGATATAGCCATCGCGCGTGGGCGAAGGCTTGCGGCCGCCCTTGAGCAGGCGCGCATAGCCGGCATCGCCAATGGGCGGCTGGAAACCGTGGCCGCCCAGGTGCTCCGTCATGGTGAAGGCCACCATGGTCTCGAACATCGGTACCTCCACGTATTGGCCTTCGCCGGTGCGGACCTTGTGCACCAGTGCGCCGAGGATGGCATTGGCCGTGGCCAGGCCGGCGATCTTGTCGGCCAATAGCGTGGGCGGGTAGTCCGGGACGCCGCTCTCGTGGCCCACCAGATGGGCCAGGCCACAGGCACCCTGGATGATGTCGTCGAACGCGGGCTGGCCGGCAAACGCGCCGCCCTCTCCAAAGCCCGTGGCGGCACAGTAGATGATGCCAGGGTTGATCTGTGCCACCGCATCGTAGCCAAAGCCCAGCCGCTGGATCGCCTTGACGCGGATGTTGTGCACCAGCACGTCGCAGCGGGCGATCAGCTGGCGCAGCTGCGCCTTGCCTTGCTCCGTCTTCAGGTCGATGCAGACCGAACTCTTGTTGCGGTTGATATTCATGAAGGTCGAGCTCATGCCGGGCGTGCGGCTTATGCCGTTGGCACGCATCAGGTCGCCCTCGGGCGGCTCTACCTTGATCACCTCGGCGCCGTAGTCGGCCAGCACCTGGGTCGCAACCGGACCCAGCACCACGGCGGTCAGGTCCAGCACGCGGATACCGGCAAGCGGGCCTTGGGGCGCGGCGGCTTGCGGTCGGGTCGGGTCGATGGTGTCGCTTGCTTTCATGGTGGACTGGCTTCTCCTCGTAATTACCTAGAGCGGATTCGATGGGTTCACTATAAAGTGTTGCTTGTTCGCAAGCAAGTAAGGATAAACATGGATACGTTGCACATCACGGTAGGCGACCTGCCGCCGGAATGCGAGGCGCTGCGGGCGCAGGCCAGGGCGTTTGCCAAAGCGCACATGACCCGCTACTCCCGCGTCGAGCGTGCGCACAACTGGGCCGGGCGCGACCCCGAGTTCTCGAAAAAGATGGGCGAGCAGGGCTGGCTGGGCATGACCTGGCCGACCGAGGTCGGCGGCGGCGGCAAGAGCATGCTCGAGCGCTATGTGATGCTGGAAGAACTGCTGGCCGTGGGCGCGCCAATGGGGGCGCACTGGGCCGCGGACCGGCAGATGGGGCCGCTGCTGATCCGCTACAGCCGCGACCAGCTTGCCCCGAAGATCATTCCGCAGATCCGCCGCGGCGAGGCCTTTATCTGCATCGGCATGAGCGAGCCGGACTCGGGCTCGGACCTGGCCTCGATCCGTACTCGCGGCACCAAAGTGGAAGGGGGCTGGAAGATCAATGGCCGCAAGGTATGGACCTCGGGCGCCCACCATGCGCACTACATGGTGGCGCTGGTGCGCACCAGCGAGCGCGGCGACGACCGCCATGCCGGCATGAGCCAGATCTTCATCGAGATGGACCGCCCCGGTGTGACCGTGCGCCCGATCGTGTCGCAACTGGGCACGCGCATCTTCAACGAGGTGATCCTCGACGATGTCTTTGTCCCCGACGACCACCTCGTCGGCGAAGAGGGCAAGGGCTGGAGCCAGGTCATCAACGAGCTGAAGTACGAGCGCTCCGGCGCCGAGCGTTTCCTGAGCAGCACGCAGCTGCTGCTGGAGATGCTCGATGCGGCGGAGACGGGCAACCGGCAGCAGGCCGTGGCCATCGGCAAGGTGATTGCGCGCTACGCCACCTTGCGCCAGATGTCGCAGGGCATCGCGCTGATGATGGCCGAGGGGCAGGACCCGTCGCTGGCCGCCTCCATCGTCAAGGACCAGGGCGCGCTGCTGGAGCAGTCGCTGCCCGACATTGCGTATGAGGTGTTTCCCGAGCGGCTGGGCGACGGCAGCGAGTTCGACCAGGTGCTGAACCTGGTCACGCTGGCGGCGCCGTCGTTCTCGCTGCGCGGGGGCACGAGAGAGATTTTGCGCGGGATTATTGCGAAAGGACTGGGGCTGCGATGAGCGACAACATGATTGAAGAAACCGTCAAGCGACTGCTGGCC
>JABFVP010000322.1 GCA_013362725.1 Cupriavidus sp. | reverse complement strand
CGGAAAGCCCGATTTAAGTAGTCATTTCATATTGTCAGCATACTGATCATCGGGAATCAGTGTACTGAGCGCACCCGTCCATCGTTATAGGTGTTAACCCTTCGCGTGGCGTCTGGACTTTTGAAAATCCGCTGACTAGAATCCGAAACTAATCAGTGTACTGAGCAATCTGCGCAACGCTTTTGCGCCTGCGCCACAAAGCTCTGCACGCCGCGATTCCACCCATCAGGAGCCCCCACCAGCATGACCTACATGAAAAAGATCGCCTTGGAAGAGCATTTCATGACCCCCGGCTTCCAGGCTTATTCCAAAGGGTTCACGCAGCATATCGATCCGGCGGTGTTCGCCGAGCTTGGTCGCCGCCTTGCCGATTTCGACGAAGAGCGCCTGGCCGAGATGGATCGGTGCGGCATCGACATCACCGTGCTGTCGCAAACCGGACCCGGCGTGCAGGGCGAAGCCGATCCGGAACTGGCGTTGACCCGGGCGCGCGCGAGCAATGACTTTCTGGCGGCGCAGATTGCCCGCCATCCGACGCGCTATGCCGGCTTCGCCGCGCTGCCGATGCAGAATCCCGGCCAGGCGGCGGCCGAACTGGAGCGGGCCGTGCTGCAGCTCGGCTTCAAAGGCTCGCTGGTGAACGGCCATACGCATGGGCGCTACTACGACGATCCCGCCTATGACGCGTTCTGGGAATGTATGCAGGCGCTCGACGTGCCGATGTACCTGCATCCGACCGATGCCTTCGTGTTGCCGCAAGTGCTCGCAGGCCATTCGGAACTGGCCGGGGCCGCGTGGGGGTGGGGCGTGGAAACCGCGTCGCACGCGCTGCGCTTGCTGTTCAGCGGTGTGTTCGACCGCTTCCCGAGGCTGAAGCTGATCCTCGGCCATATGGGCGAGGGCCTGCCTTACCAGCGCTGGCGCTTCGACAGCCGTTTTGCGGTCTATTCGCATGGCGTCAGGCTGGAGCGCGCGCCGTCCGAATACATCGGCAGCAATATCGTCATCACCACCTCGGGCGTGTGCTCGCACGGCGCGCTGATGGGCGCCATCGCCGAACTGGGACCCGAGGCGGTGATGTTCTCGGTCGACTATCCCTATGAATCCACCGAAGTGGCCGCGCGGTTCATCGACAGCGCGCCGCTCGACGACACCACGCGCGCACTGGTCTGCCACGGCAACGCGCAACGCCTGCTCAAGCTCTGATCGCACAACCTGGAAACCCCATGCAAAAAGTCTTTCGTATCGGCCAGATCGTCCCCAGCTCGAACACGACGATGGAAACCGAAATCCCCGCCATGCTGATGGCGCGCCAGCAGATCCGCCCGGAACGCTTCACCTTCCATTCAAGCCGCATGCGGATGAAGAAAGTGGTCAAGGAAGAACTGGCGGCAATGGATGCCGAGTCCGACCGCTGCGCGGTGGAACTGAGCGATGCCCGCGTCGACGTGCTCGGCTACGCCTGCCTGGTCGCGATCATGGCGATGGGCCATGGCTACCACCGGCAATCCGAGCAGCGACTGAAGGCACATACCACCGCGAACGGCGGCGACGCGCCCGTCATCACCAGTGCCGGCGCGCTGGTGGATGCGCTCAAGGTGATGGGCGCGAAGCGCATTGCGGTGGTCACGCCCTACATGAAGCCGCTGACCGAACTGGTGGTGGACTACATCCGCAACGAGGGTTATGAAGTCGTGGACTATCGCGCGCTGGAAATCCCCGACAACCTGGAAGTCGGCCGGCACGATTCCGCGCGCCTGCCCGGCATCGTCGCGCAGATGAACACACGGGACGCCGACGTGATCGTGCTGTCTGCCTGCGTGCAGATGCCGTCGTTGCCGGCCGTGGCGAAGGTCGAGGCGATGACCGGCAAGCCGGTGCTGACCGCGGCCATTGCCACTACCTACGCGATGCTCCGGGCGCTCGACCTCGAGCCGGTCGTGCCGGGCGCGGGTGCGCTGCTGTCCGGCGCCTACTGAGGAGCGGACATGAGTACCTTCCAGTACGGCGGCCAGGTTCATGCCAATGGCATCCGCCAGCATTACCTGCGCTACGGCGGCAACGAGGGCGAGCGTGCCGCGCGCGACGCCGTTGTTATCGTGCCCGGCATCACCAGCCCCGCGATCACCTGGGGCTTTGTCGGCGAGCAGTTCGGCACGCGTTTTGACACCTACATCCTCGACGTGCGCGGCCGCGGACTGTCGTCGGCGGAGCCGGGGCTCGACTATGGCCTCGATGCGCAGGCGGGCGACGTCGTCGCCTTTGCCAAAGCGCTGGGCCTGCCGCGCTACAGCGTGGTCGGCCATTCGATGGGCGCGCGGATCGGCCTGCGTGCCGCCGCGAGACAGCCGGACGGGATGGCGCGGCTGGTGATGATCGATCCGCCCGTGTCGGGGCCCGGACGACGCCCGTATCCGGCGCAGTTGCCGTGGTACGTCGACTCGATCCGGCTGTGCCGCGAAGGCACCGATCTTGAAGGCCTGCGCCGCTTCTTCCCGACCTGGACCGACGCGCAACTGCGCCTGCGCGCCGAATGGCTGCACACCTGCAACGAAGACGCGGTGGTGCGCAGCTTCGAGGACTTCCACCGTGACGACGTCCACGCCGACATGCCGCGGGTCGGGGTGCCCACGCTGTTGATGACCGCAGGCCGTGGCGACGTGGTACGGCCCGAAGACGTTGCTGAGATCCGCATGCTGCTGCCCGGCGTGCTGGTCAGCCACGTCGCCGATGCCGGCCACATGATCCCCTGGGACGACGAGCCGGGCTTTTATGCGGCGCTGGGCGATTTCCTCGGCGCCCCGCTGGCGCAATCAGCAAACAAGGAGCCGACATGCCGGTAAGCGACCACCAGATGATCGAAGCGTGGCGCAAGGTGCTGCGGCTTTCCCGGCTGGAGCCGGGACAGACCGTCACCATCCTGACCAGTGCCGCCACCCACCCGCAGACACTGTCCACCGCGCTCACCGCCACGCAGTCGATGGGCGCCATTGTCAACCGGCTCGATCTGCCGCCCGTCAACGGCGAGAAGGCGCTGAGCCGCGATGCGCTCGCCTATCTTGGCACCACGCCGCTGACCGGCAACCCGGCCGCCATCGCCGCGCTGAAGGCGAGCGACCTGGTGCTGGACCTGATGACGCTGCTGTTCTCGCCTGAGCAGCACGCGATCCTGCAGGGCGGTACCAAGATCCTGCTGGCCGTCGAGCCGCCCGAGGTGCTGGCGCGCATGGTGCCCTGCGAGGCCGATCGCGAACGCGTGAAGGCGGCCTCGCAGCGGCTGGCAAGCGCGCAGGAAATGCATGTGGTCTCGCCCGCCGGCACCAACCTGCGCTGCCCGCTGGGTGAATTCCCTGCCATCAGCGAGTACGGCTTTGTCGACGAGCCCGGGCGCTGGGACCACTGGCCCAGCGGCTTCGCACTCACCTGGCCGAACGAAGGCGCCGCCTACGGCACCATCGTGCTGGACCAGGGCGACATCCTGCTGCCGCAGAAGGCCTACGTGACCGAGCCGATCCGCCTGACGGTCGAAGCCGGTTTTGCGACGCGCATCGATGGCGGGCTCCATGCCGAACTGCTGAGCGAATACATGGCGTCGTTCAACGACCCGGAAGCGTACGCGATCTCACATATCGGCTGGGGGCTGCAGCCGCGCGCGCACTGGTCGACGCTGGGCCTGTACGACCGCGAGGCCACCATCGGCATGGATGCGCGCGCGTTCGAGGGCAATTTCCTGTTCTCGCTCGGCCCGAACAACGAGGCCGGCGGCCATCGCACCACGGCTTGCCATATCGACATCCCTGTGCGCCGCTGCACCGTGCGGCTGGACGGCGTCGACGTGGTGACGGCGGGCAAGGTGACCGACGGTTTCCGCTACCCGGAGGACAAGTCATGATGCACAAGGAAATCGGCGCGTACCAGCGCCAGGGCTTCGGCAATGCGCTGGAGTTGGATGGGCCCTTCGGGCTGCTGATCGTGGACTTCGTCAACGGCTTTGCCGATCCGGCGGTCTTCGGCGGCGGCAATATCCGCGAGGCCATTGCGAGTACCGTGCCGCTGCTCGCGGCGGCGCGGCGCCAAGGCTGGCCTATCGCACACAGCCGCATCGTGTATGCCGATGACGGCGGCGACCACAACATCTTCTCGATGAAGGTGCCGAACATGCTGACGCTGAAGGAGCATGCCTTCAACAGCGCCATCGTGGAAGAGCTGGCACCGCGCCCGGGTGAACTGGTGATGCGCAAGACGGTGCCGTCGGCCTTCTTCGGCACGTCGCTGGCGGCGTGGCTGACGCAGCGCGGCGTGCGCACGCTGGTGGTGGCCGGTGCCGTCACCAGCGGGTGCGTGCGGGCCAGCGTGGTCGATGCGATGCAGTACGGCTTCCGCCCGCTGGTGCTGTCCGACTGCGTGGGCGACCGCGCGCTGGGGCCGCATGAGGCCAACCTGTTCGACATGGCGCAGAAGTATGCAACCGTCGCCACGCGGGCAGTCGGGCTTGCCGCCATCGGCGTGCGGGAATAGGCGCGTGACGGGGGCGGGATGCGGTAAAGCCGCAATTGACAGGGCCGGAGGCATTTC
>JABFVP010000672.1 GCA_013362725.1 Cupriavidus sp. | reverse complement strand
CAGCTCGACCCGCACAACCTGCGCGCCGCGATCGTGCGCGGCAATCCTTCCGGACGCGCCTGAGACTGCCATGACATCGTCTGCCATCGAACCCATCAGCCTCGGTCCGAACGCCGAGGTGCTCTACCAGGTCGCCGACGGCATCGCCACGGTGACCATGAACCGGCCGCAGTTCCACAACGCGCAGAACTCAAAGATGACGTATGCGCTGGACGAAGCCTACCGGCGCGCCGCCGCCGACGACGCGGTCAAGGTGATCGTGCTGCGCGGCGCCGGCAAGCACTTCTCCGCCGGGCACGACATCGGCACGCCGGGGCGCGATATCAACGAGTCGTTCGAGCGCGCCTCGCTCTGGTATGACCACGTCAACAAGCCGGGCGGCGAGTTCCTCTATGCGCGCGAGCAGGAGGTCTACCTCGGCATGTGCCGGCGCTGGCGCGAGTTGCCCAAGCCGACCATCGCCATGGTGCACGGCGCCTGCATTGCCGGCGGGCTGATGCTGGCGTGGGTGTGCGACCTGATCGTGGCGTCCGACGATGCCTTTTTTGCCGATCCGGTGGTGCGCATGGGGATTCCCGGCGTCGAATACTTCGCGCATGCGTATGAGCTGCACCCGCGCATCGCCAAGGAATTCCTGTTTCTGGGCGAGCGCATGGGCGCCGAGCGCGCCGAGCGCATGGGCATGGTCAACCGCGTGGTGCCGCGCGACGCGCTCGAGGACACGGTCTACGGCATGGCCGCCAAGGTCGCGCAGATGCCGCGGCTGGGCCTGACGCTGACCAAGCAGGCGGTCAACCACGTCGAAGACCTGCAGGGCAAGCGCACCGCGATGGATGCGGTCTTTGCCTGGCACCACTTTGCCCATGCGCACAACGAGCTGGTCAGCGGCGACAAGCTCGGCGGCTACGACGCGCGCGCGATGGCGGCGTCGCAACGCACGGCCAGCGAGGACAAGGCATGAGCACCACCAGCCTGCACACGGTGCTGTGCGACCTGCTCGGCTGCCGCTATCCGATCGTGCAGACGGCGATGGGATGGGTTGCGGACGCGAAACTGGTCGCCGCCAGCGGCAATGCCGGGGCCTTCGGCTTCCTGGCCGGCGCCACCATTCCGCCGGGCGAGGTCGAACGCGAAATTTTGCGCGTCAAGGCGCTCAGCGACCGGCCCTTCGGCATCAACTTCCACATGTTCCAGCCCAACGCGCACGAGGTCATCGAGATGGCGATCCGCCACCGGCTGCGTGCGGTCAGCTATGGGCGCGGTCCGGACGCGAAGATGGTCGGCCGGCTCAAGGCGGCAGGCATCGTCTGCATGCCGACCGTGGGCGCCGCCAAGCACGCGGCCAAGGCCGTGGAAATGGGCGCGGACGTGGTCACGGTGCAGGGCGGCGAAGGCGGCGGCCATACCGGCGGCACCCCGACCACGCTGCTGCTGCCGCAAGTGCTGGACAGCGTCAGCGTGCCGGTGGTCGCGGCGGGCGGCTTCTTCGACGGCCGCGGGCTGGCCGCGGCGCTGGCCTACGGCGCCGCAGGCGTGGCCATGGGCACGCGCTTCCTGATGTCGGCCGAGTCGCCGGTGCCGGCGCAGACGCTGGAGCGCTACGTCAAGGTGCGCGACCCGGGCCAGATCCGCGTCTCGCTGGCGATCGACGGGCTGCCGCAGCGGATGATCGACAACGACCTGCTGGTCGGACTGGAAAAGGCCGGCCCGCTGCGCCGCACGTGGCTGGCGCTGGCCGCCGCGCGCAAATGGCAGGCGCGCACCGGCATGCGCGGCACGCAGCTGCTGGCGACCGCCTGGCGCGCGATGCGGGAGCAGGACTACAGCGCCGCGCAGACGCTGATGGCTGCCAATGCGCCGGTGCTGATCCAGCGCGCGATGGTGGAGGGGTGCCCGGATGAAGGGGTGCTGCCGAGCGGACAGGCGGCGGCGGCGATCGGCGCGATCGAGTCGTGCGAGCAGATCGTGGCGGGGATGGTGGTGCAGGCGCTGGCGCGGATGGAGGCGCTGGTTATGCGAGAGGCTGAGCTTCGTTGATGCGCCGGCCCTCTCCCCCAGCCCCTCTCCCGCAAGCGGGAGAGGGGAGCAAACCGGCGGCATGGGCAAGTGCCACATGCGTTCGGCATCCCGCCTGTGTACTCCCTCTCCCGCTTGCGGGAGAGGGCCGGGGAGAGGGCCGGCGTTTCCATCGCAGCGAGCCGCAAAAAGCCGACCCAACGCAAAAACCAACATGACAGGCAAAGCCACCATGAACACGAACGACCAACCCTTCCGCATCGACACCGCCGACGGCATTGCCGAGCTGGTGATCGACCACCCGCCCGTCAACGCGCTCGACAATGCCGGCTGGCATGCGCTGGCCGCGGCCATCGACCGCCTCGGCGTCGATCCCGCTGTGCGCGTGATCGTGCTGCGCGGCGAAGGCCGCGGCTTCTGCGCCGGCGTCGACATCAAGGAGCTATCGGCGCATCCGGAACGCATCGTCGGCGTCAATGCCGGCAACTACGCCACCTTCCGCGCCGTGCACCGCAATCCCAAGCCGGTCATCGTCGCCGTGCACGGCTTCGTGCTGGGCGGCGGCATCGGCATCTGCGGCGCGGCCGACATCATCGTGGCCTCGGAGTGCGCGCGCTTTGGCGTGCCGGAGATCGACCGCGGCGCCATGGGCGGCGGCGCGCACCTGCAGCGCATGTTTGGCGTGCAGAAGGTGCGGGCGATGTATTTCACCGGCGAGATGATCGATGCCGCCGAGGTGTATCGCCTGGGCGCGGTGGAACGCGTGGTGCCGCGCGCCGAACTGCGCGATGCCGCCATGGCGCTGGCGCGCCAGATCGCCGCCAAGAGCCCGGCCATGCTGCAGCTGGCCAAGGAAGCGCTCAACGGCGTGGAAGACGGCAACCTGGAAGACAAGTACCGCTGGGAGCAGGGCTTCACCTTGCAGGCGTACATGAGCGCCGACTCTGGCGAGGCGCGCGCCGCATTCGTCGAGGGCCGGGAAGCTTCCTTCGCTCAGGGAGCCCGCGATGCAGCTTGAATACACCGGCGCCCAGCGCACCTTCCGCGCCGAGGTGCGCGACTGGATGGCCGCGCACGTGCCGCGCACGCCGCTGGAAAGCTTCGATACCGAGGCCGGCTTTGCCCAGCACCGCGCCTGGGACGCCACGCTCAACCAGGGCCGCTGGAGCATGGTCACGTGGCCCGCCGAACTGGGCGGACGCGGCTGCGACCTGATCGAATGGCTGATCTTCGAGGAAGAGTACTGGCGCGCCGGCGCGCCGATGCGCGTCAACCAGAACGGCATCTTCCTGCTGGGGCCGACGCTGATGGAATTCGGCACCGAGGCGCAGAAGGCGCGCTTCCTGCCGCGCATGGCCTCGGGCGAGCATATCTGGGCGCAGGGCTGGTCCGAGCCCAACGCCGGCTCCGACATGGCGGCGATCCGCTGCAGTGCGATCCGCGACGGCGATGACTATGTCATCAACGGCCAGAAGATCTGGTCGACGCGCGCGGTGTGGGCGGACTGGCTGTTCGGCCTGTTCCGCACCGACCCTGCGTCGACGCGCCATCACGGGCTGACCTTCGTGCTGGTGCCGCTGAACACGCCCGGCATCACCGTGCGCCCGATCCGCCAGCTCAACGGCCAGACCGGCTTTGCCGAAATCTTCTTCGACGACGTGCGCGTGCCGGTGGAGAACCGGCTGGCCGCCGAAGGCGCCGGCTGGCAGGTGGCGATGGCCACCGCCGGCTTCGAACGCGGCCTGATGCTGCGCTCGCCTGCACGCTTCCAGGAAACCGCGCGCGCGCTGGTGCGGCTGTACCAGGCCAACCGCGAGGCCGCCGACCGCGACCCGTCGCTGCGCGAAGCGGTGCTGCGCGCTTGGATGGATGCGGAAGCCTACACGCTGTCGACCTACGCCACCGCGAGCCGGCTGGTAAAGGGCGGCCACATCGGCGCGGAGTCGAGCACCAACAAGGTGTTCTGGTCCGAGCTGGACATCCATATGCACGATACCGCGCTGGCCATCCTGGGGCAGGCCGCCGAAGTCGCGCCCGCCGGCCAGCCCGCGGGTTCGCTCGGCCACTGGCTGGATGGTTTCCTGTTCGCGCAGGCCGGGCCGATCTACGCCGGCACCAACGAGATCCAGCGCAACATCGTCGCCGAGCGCCTGCTCGGCATGCCGCGCGCATGACGGCACCCGGGGAATAGACATGGATTTCGCATTGACCGAAGAGCAGGAACAGTTTGCCGAGGCGATCCGGCGCTTCCTGATGACCGAGATGACGCCGGAACTGACGCGCGAGCTGTGGGCGACCGAAACCGGCCGCTCCGACGCGCTGTGGCGGCAGCTGGCCGAGCAGGGCATGACTGCCGTGATGGTGCCGGCGGAGCAGGGCGGGCTGGAGCTGGGCGAGCTCGAATGGGCGCCGCTGGCGCAGGCGTGCGGCTATTTCGCGCTGCCGGAGCCGTTGCTCGACACCGCGCTGGTGGCGGCCGGGCTGCTGCGCGATGCCCTTGCCGCCGCGCCCGACGCCGCAACGCGCGCGCGCTGCGCTGCGCTGCTGCAACGCATCGCAGCCGGCGAGGCGCGCTTGGC
>JABFVP010000454.1 GCA_013362725.1 Cupriavidus sp. | reverse complement strand
GGTCTGCGCCGCCGGCATCGGCGCGGCCACCACGCCCTGCGCCGCGGCGTGCAGCGACCACGGCAGCAGCGCCAGCAGCAGCGCGGGCATGGCCCGCCGCGCCAGTCGCGCGCAGCGTACGGAAAGTGCCTGCAGGTGCGGCGCGTGGCGTTGGGTGCGCGTTTGGGCGGCGGCATTGCTGCCCGGTGCGCCGGTTGCGGTCATGACAGCGCAATGGTTCATGCGACCCCGTCTGCTAAAATTTTGCCGATCGATCCGCGTGCGCGACGCTGCGCGCGAATCTGCCATGTAGTGAACTCATGTAGCGAACTATACGCAATCGCCGGCCGGGACCACAACGGTTTCTCCCCAGCCATCGCGAAGCCTGCGTAACCCATTGATAAATCACCGGTTGCCTGCGGCGATGGCTGCCGCCAGGGTTTCGGCCCCGGTATTGACCCCGTTCCCCAATGTTTAGTTTCTGGAAGAAGCGCAAGGCCGAACCGGCGCCCGTCGAGGCGGCAGTGGAGGCCCCCGTCGAGGCGCCGGCCCCGGCCCCTGCGCCCGAGGTGCCCGCGCCCGCCCCGGCTCCATCGCCGACGCCCGCGCCCGTGCCGGTTCCCATGCCCGTTCCGGTGCCCACGCAAGTGCCCCCGCCCCCGCCAGCGCCGGTGGCCGCCGAGGCGCTGGAGCTGGTGCCGCCGCCCGCCCCCAGCGCCGAAGCCAGGCAGGGCTGGATGCAGCGCCTGCGCACCGGCCTGTCCAAGACCAGCCGCAACCTCGGCACGCTGTTCGTCGGCGTCAAGGTCGACGAAGACCTGTTCGAGGAACTGGAAACCGCGCTGCTGATGGCCGACGCCGGCGTCGAGGCCACCGAGTACCTGCTGGGCGAACTGCGCAAGCGCGTCAGGTCCGATCGCATCGAAACCGCCGAGGGCGTCAAGGCGGCGCTGCGCGAGCTGCTGACGCAGCTGCTGCGCCCGCTTGAAAAGACCATGGCGCTGGGCCGCGAGCAGCCGCTGGTGATGATGATCGCGGGCGTCAACGGCGCCGGCAAGACCACCAGCATCGGCAAGCTGTGCAAGCACTTCCAGCGCTATGACCAGAAAGTGCTGCTGGCCGCCGGCGACACCTTCCGCGCCGCCGCGCGCGAGCAGCTGGCGATCTGGGGCGAACGCAACAACGTCACCGTGGTGGCGCAGGAAAGCGGCGACCCCGCGGCGGTGATCTTCGACGCCGTCAACGCCGCCAAGGCGCGCGGCATCGACATCGTCATGGCCGACACCGCCGGACGCCTGCCGACGCAGCTGCACCTGATGGAAGAACTGAAGAAGGTCAAGCGCGTGATCAGCAAGGCCATGCCCAGCGCGCCGCACGAGGTGCTGCTGGTGATCGACGCCAATACCGGCCAGAACGCCCTGCAGCAAACCCGCGCCTTCGACGACGCGCTGGGGCTTACCGGCCTGATCGTGACCAAGCTCGACGGCACCGCCAAGGGCGGCATCCTGGCGGCGATCGCGCGCCAGCGTCCGGTACCGGTGTACTTCATCGGCGTCGGCGAGAAGGTGGAAGACCTGCAGCCGTTCAAGGCGGAGGAGTTCGCCGAGGCGCTGCTGGGTTAAATCGCGCCGTATTGCAAGACAAAACGCCCCGGCACTGCCGGGGCGTTTGTGCTTTGCCGGTGCGAAACCCTATTCCGCGTCGGGCTGCGACTTAGGCTGCGCCTTCTGGAACGCTGGCAGCGCCATGCACGCTTCATAGATCTTGGCGATCAACGGATAGCGCGCCACGTCGATATTAAAGCGCTGCGCGTTGAACACCTGCGGCACCAGGCACAGGTCGGCCAGCGTGGGCGTGTCGCCAAAGCAGAAACGGCCGGCCTTGCCGCTGCGCTCCAGATTGGCTTGCAGCGAAGCGAAGCCCAGCTCGATCCAGTGGCGGTACCAGGCGTCCTTGACCTCGTCGGTCACGCCCACCGTGTGCTTCAGGTACTTGAGCACACGCAGGTTGTTCAGCGGATGGATCTCGCAGGCGATCTCCTGCGCCAGGCCGCGCACATAGGCGCGGTCCAGCGCCGTGCCGGGCAGCAGCTTCGGCTCGGGATGGACCTCGTCCAGGTACTCGACGATGGCCAGCGATTGCTGCAGCACGTGCTCGCCATCGACCAGCGCCGGCACCAGGCCGTCGGGGTTCACCGCGCGGAACTCCGGCTTGAGCTGCTGGCCGCCTTCCTTGAGCAGGTGCACCGGCACGTAGTCATAGGACAGGCCCTTGAGTTCCAGCGCGATACGCACGCGAAACGAGGCCGAACTGCGGAAATAGCTGTAAAGCTTGAGCATCGGTTCAGACCACCTTGATGGTGAGATCGCCCACGCCGCCGACGTGGCACTGCATGACATCGCCCCTGACCACCGGCCCCACGCCCTCGGGCGTGCCGCTGAAGATCAGGTCGCCGGGCTGCAGCTCGAACAGCTTCGACAGGTACGACACCATCTCGGGCACCGACCAGATCAGGTCCGACAGGTCGCCGCGCTGCTTTTCCACGCCGTTGACCGACAGCGTGACCTCGCCCTTCTCCGGATGGCCGATGGCCGCGACCGGCACGATCGGGCCGATCGGCGCGGAACGGTCGAAGGCCTTGCCGGTCTCCCACGGGCGGCCGGTCTTCTTCGATTCGTTCTGCAGGTCGCGGCGGGTCATGTCCAGGCCCACGGCATAGCCGAACACATGGCCGGCGGCCTGCTCGACCGGGATGTCGCGCCCGCCCTTGCCGATCGCCACCACCAGCTCCACTTCATAGTGGCAGTTGCTGGTACCCGGCGGGTACGGGAAGGCGCCTTCGGCGCCGTCGGCGACGTAGCTGACCGCATCGGACGGCTTGCAGAAGAAGAACGGCGGCTCGCGGTCGGGGTCCGAACCCATTTCCCGGGCATGGGCGGCATAGTTGCGGCCGACGCAGTACACGCGCCGGACCGGAAAGCTGGCTTGGCTGCCGCGCACAGGCACGCCAACGGGCGCAGGCGGGGCGAACACGAATTCGGTCATGCATCTCTCCAGATAGGTCTGATCGGTGCTGCGGCGGGGCCCGGTGCCGGGCGCAGCAGGGCAACAGCATACACCGCGAACCGGCCCTGCGTACGGGCGCATACAATGGATTCAGGCACTCTCGCGGCGCCGCTGCACCGGACTGGCGCGCCATCCCTGGCTCGGCCCGGCGCGAATCTTGCATGGCGCACTGCAACAGAGCCAGCCATGACACGACGCCATCCGCCCCCACCGCCCACGCCGGCGACCTTGGCCCCCTCCGGCCGGGTGCTGCGCATCCTGCTCGTGCGCGACCCGCTCGACGTCGATCCCCTCAATGTCGAGACCATCCGCAGCGGGCTGGTGAACGCCGGCTTCACCGAGATCCAGATCGTCGACGCCAACCTGCGGCTGCCCGACGTGATCACCGCCACCCAGCCCGACATGCTGATCATCGCGTCCGAGTCTGCCGCACGCGACACCATCGAGCACGTGTGCGTCTCGACCCAGCATGCGCCGCGCCCGATCGTGCTGTTTACCGACAACGACGACAGCCAGCGCATCAAGGCCGCGCTGAGCGCGGGCATTACCGCTTACATCGTCGACGGCCTGCGCGCAGAGCGCGTCAAGACCGTTCTCGACGTCGCCTATGCGCGCTTCGAGCTGGACCAGCAGCTGCGCGCCGAACTCGACGCCACGCGGCTGAAGCTGGCCGAGCGCAAGGTGGTGGAGCGCGCCAAGGGCCTGCTGATGCAGGCGCGCGGGCTCAGCGAGGAAGACGCCTACAAGCGCCTGCGCAGCATGGCGATGGAACGCGGGCTGAAGCTGGTCGATGCCGCACAGCGCGTGATCGACGTGATGGGCTGAACGGCCCTGCCCAGGCCGCCGCGGTGCAACGCCGCACGCGGCCGGTGCGCTGCACGCGCGTGGCGCTATCCTGCCCTCCCGCCTCGCCGGCCCATTGCTGCCGGACAGGGATAACGGTGTCCGGACCGCATCACCTGCGCACCGAACTCGCCCATTCTGCCTCTATTCCGCCCCGTTCCGGCACAACGCTCCCCGAAATGTTGCACCGCACAGTGCTGGCATACGCCTTGCGTTGTGCAGGCATCGGCCAACGGCGGCCGATCGACCATTCAGGCGGACATGGCCAACGCGGGCCGCGTCACGCCACGGACAACGGCGTCCCCGCAGCGCACCGGTCTTCTGGCGAAGCCGGCTGTGCCAGGGGACGCTTTTTTCTTGGAGCCATGCAATGCCCTCTCGCCTCAGCCATGCCAGGCCGCTGCACCCGGCCGTCCATAACTCCGACGCCGGCGCCGACGCGGTACCGGCCAGCAGCGGCCGGCGCCGCGCGCTGGCCACCATCGCGGGTGCCAGCGTGATGACGCTGGTCGACCCGCTGGTGCGCGCCGGCGCCTGGGCCGCTGGCTCCGACGCGCCGGAGAAGACCGAGGTTCGTATCGGCTTTATCCCGCTGACGGACTGCGCCTCGGTGGTGATGGCAGCCACGCTCGGGCTCGACAAGAAGTACGGCATCAAGATCACGCCGACCAAGGAAGCCTCGTGGGCGGGCGTGCGCGACAAGCTGGT
>JABFVP010000548.1 GCA_013362725.1 Cupriavidus sp. | reverse complement strand
CGCCATGGTCTAATGTCTGCTTTCAGGAGAGCCTTTGATGCAAGCCAAATTCCGACCGGCCACGCTGGCCGCTTCCTTCGCCCTGGCCGCCGCGCTGGCATCGGGCGCCGCGCTGGCGCAGGTCGATGTCAGCAACGCCTGGGTGCGCGGCACGGTGCCGACCCAGACCGCTTCGGGCGCCTTCATGGTGCTGCACGCGCACCAGGACGCGAAGCTGGTCGGGGTCTCGTCGCCGCTGGCGGCGGCCGAGCTGCACGAGATGAAGATGGAAGGCAACGTGATGCGCATGCGCCAGGTCAAGTCGCTGGACCTGCCCGGGATGCAGAACGTCGAACTGAAGCCGGGCGGCTACCACGTGATGCTGACGGACCTGAAGGCCCAGCTCAAGCCCGGCGATACCGTGCCCCTCACGCTGAAGATCGAGCAGGGCGGCAAGGTGATCGAGCAGAAGGTCACGGCCGAGGTGCGCAGCATGGTGCCGGCTGCTGCCAGCGGCGGCCACGCCGGCCACGGCGACCACAAGCACTGACCGGCCTGGCCGTCGGCGCCGCGACATCATGGCCAACAAGCAGCATGGCACCCGCCAGAAGCTGGTTTTCCGCGGCCAGCCAGGGGCTGGCAAGCGTCCTGCGGGGCCGGCGCCGCGGCGTGAACCCCGGCCCCCGGCGCAAGCCCGGCCCCCCGGGCGCCGTCAGCCGCGCAAGCTGATCGGCTCGTCCGAATCCTGAGTCGCCGCCGCCGCCTGTACGCGCTCGCGCAGCCACGCATGGGCGGGATCGGCCTCGGTGCGCTGGTGCCAGATCATGCTGAAGGTGAAGTCGTCGAGCGCGAACGGCGGCGCGAACACGGCGTAGCGCGGGTCGTCCTCGAGCGCGGCCAGGCTGCGCCGCGCGGTGGTCAGCACCAGGTTGGTCCCGGCGATCAGCGCCGGCGCCACGCTCCAGTGCGGCACCACGCAGGCGATCTTGCGCCGGCCTCCCAGTTTGGCCACGGCCGTGTCGATCGCATCGATGCGTTCGCTGTGGGTGGCGACCAGCACGTGGGAGCGCGCCAGGTAGGCCACCTGGTCGAGCCGGCCGGTATCGCGCACGGTGGCGGCATCGACCGCGCAGGCATAGCTTTCGCGGAACAGCTCGGCGGACTGCACGCCCTCGGGCTGGTGGCTGAACACCCCCAGCGCCATGTCGATCTCGCCGTCGGCCACCTGCGCGGTCATGCCCTCGCGGCTGGCCTGCGACACCACCAGGTCGATATTGGGCGCAGCCTTGCGCACCGCGCGCAGCAGCCGCGGCAGCACCACCAGCGCCCCGTAGTCGGACATCGCCAGCCGGAAAGTGCGCCGCGCGGTGGCCGGCTGGAAGCCGCTCGGCCCCAGCAGGATGCGCACCTGCGCCAGCGCCTCGGCCAGCGGTCCCGACAGCTCGTGCGCGCGCGCGCTCAGCACCAGCCCGCCCTTGCCGCGCACCAGGATAGGATCGTCGAGCAGCTGCCGCAGCCGCCCAAGCGCATGGCTGACCGCCGGCTGGCTCAGGTGCAGCCGCAGCGCGGCGCGGGAGATATGGCGCTCCGCCAGCAGCGCTTCCAGCACCACCAGCAGGTTGAGGTCGATTCCGCGTAGGCTATTCATTCGGCGAATATTAAACGTACGAAAGCAGAATTGGAAATTCGCAAAGCGATATTTCAAACTGCTGGCATCGCATCTTGCCCTATGGAGCGCGCCATGTCAGGCACCCAGCTGTCGTTTTCGATCCCGGCATCGCTGTGGCTGCCGCTCGGCACCGCAGTGCTGGCCGGTGCCGCGATCCCGTTCCAGGCCGGGGCCAACGCCACGCTCGGGCGCATGCTCGGCCATCCGCTGTCGGCCACGCTGGTGTCGCTGCTGGTCAGCCTGTTGGCGCTGCTGCCGGTGTTGTGGCTGATGCGGGTGCCGCTGCCGTCGCCGTCGGCACTGGCCCAGGCGCCGGCCTGGCTGTGGAGCGGCGGGGTGCTGGGGGTGTTCTATATCTCGGCCGCGCTGATCATGGCGCCCCGGCTGGGCGCCGCCGGCTTCATTGCCGCGGTGGTGGCCGGGCAGGTGCTGGCCGCGCTGCTGGTCGACCAGTTCGGCCTGGCCGGGATTGCGGTACGCGCGTTGACGCCGGCGCGCGTGGCCGGCGCCGCGCTGATCGTGGCCGGGATGCTGGCGATGCAGTGGGACAGCGGCGCGGCGGCCACGCCGGCGCATCAGCCCGCCGCCGGATCAGGTGCGGAAGCGGGAACGGGCTCGGAATCCGGCGCCTGAGGCGCCTGTCGCCGGTCTGCCAGGCAGCCCGGGCACAGGCAGTGCCGGCCCGGCACGATCCGCCGCGCCGGCAGCAGCGGCTGGCTGGCGCACCAGCACTCGGGCAAGCCCGCCACGTAGCCGCAGACAAAGCCGGCGCCGCAGCGGCTGCAATGTTCGACCGGGCGCAGCTGGCCGCTCAGCACCGCTCCGGCGTCGCTCATGGTTGCCTCCGCATTGGGGAGGCGGCGCGGGAATTTCGGTCAGGCATGATCGAAGCGATTCGGGAACACTGTGCCGCGGCGCGGGCCAAACCGCTACGAAGCCGCGCGCTTGTTGCATCGACGGAACGCGCCGGTGCCCCGCAGGCCGCTTGCAGCCGGTTCGCCGTGCCCGGTTGGGCCGGCGCGCTTTCGCCCCGCGCGGTTTCTTGTAAAATCGGCGCCTGCCGTGGCCGGATGGCGCACTTTCGGGCGATCCCCGGGGGCGATCCGTCGGGCTTCCCCCCGGGGACGCGGCGGCTTAGCCATCATACCTGTTGATTCTCACGGATGTCCCCCATGAACGCCGACAACCCTGGGCCTGCCGCGACCGCGGTGGCCGCCATCGCTCCCGCACTGAAGGCCGAGATCCTCGCCGAGGCCCTGCCGTATATCCGCAAGTTCCACGGCAAGACCATCGTGGTCAAGTATGGCGGCAATGCCATGACCGAAGAGAAGCTCAAGCACGGCTTCGCGCGTGACGTGATCCTGCTGAAGCTGGTCGGCATGAACCCGGTGGTGGTGCACGGCGGCGGCCCGCAGATCGACGAGGCGCTGAAGAAGGTCGGCAAGGTCGGCACCTTCGTTCAGGGCATGCGCGTCACCGACGAAGAAACCATGGAAGTGGTCGAGTGGGTGCTGGGCGGTGAAGTCCAGCAGGACATCGTGATGCTGATCAACCAGTACGGCGGCCAGGCCGTCGGCCTGACCGGCAAGGACGGCGGCCTGATCCGCGCCAAGCGCCTGCAGATGCCCGACCGCGAGAATCCGGGCGCGTTCATCGACATCGGCTATGTCGGCGACATCGAGGCGATCAACCCGGCGGTGGTCAAGGCGCTGCAGGACGACGCCTTCATCCCGGTGATCTCGCCGATCGGCTTCTCCGACGACGGCCAGGCCTACAACATCAACGCCGACGTGGTCGCCGGCAAGATGGCCGAGATCCTCAAGGCCGAGAAGCTGGTGATGATGACCAACATCCCGGGCGTGATGGACAAGAAGGGCAACCTGCTGACCGACCTGTCCGCGCGCGAGATCGAGGAACTGTTCGCCGACGGCACCATCTCGGGCGGCATGCTGCCGAAGATTTCGTCGGCGCTGGACGCGGCCAAGAGCGGCGTGCATTCGGTGCACATCATCGACGGCCGCATCGAGCATTCGCTGCTGCTGGAAATCCTGACCGAGCAGGCCTTCGGCACCATGATCCGCTCGCACTGAGCGGAGCCGCGGAGCGGCGCCGGCCCCGCCCGGCCGCTCCGGCATATCCCACCATCCTCCGAGTTGCCCGGCGTGCCTTCCAGTCTTCCCTCACCGCGCCGTGTCCGCGCTCGCCTCCGCCGCCGTCCCGCGGGCAATAACTCGGGCGACACGGTCTGGCTGTTCGATCTCGACAACACGCTACACGACGCCTCGCACGCGATCTTCCCGGCGATCAACCGGTTGATGACCGCGTACGTGGCGCGCGTGCTTGGCTGCGACGAGGCTACCGCCAGCCGCGTGCGCGTGGACTACTGGCAGCGCTACGGCGCCACGCTGCTGGGCATGATCCGCCACCACGGCGTCGACCCGGCGGACTTCCTGCGCGCCGCCCATGAATTCCCGGCGCTGGCCGGGATGGTGCGGGTGCGGCGCGGCCTCGCCGCCCACCTGCGGCGCCTGCCCGGGCGCAAGATCCTGGTCACCAACGCGCCGCAGGACTATGCGCGCGCGGTGCTGGAAATCGCCGGCATCCGCCATTGCTTCGAGCGCGTGGTGGCGATCGAGCAGATGTGGGTGCATGGCCATCTGCGGCCCAAGCCGGACCGCCGCATGCTGCGCCGGCTGCTGGCGCAGGCGCGCATCGCGCCGCATCGCGCGGTGCTGGTGGAGGACACCGTGTCGCACCTGAAGCGCTACGCCGGCACCGGCGTCCGCACCGCGTGGGTGACCGGCTACCTGCGCACGGTCGCGCCATCGCGTCCGCACGTGGTGCCCGCCGCGCCCGCAACCGTGCATGACGACGGCAGCCGGCGCGACGCCGCGGTGCGCTCGACGCTCGAGGCCGAGGACCGCCGCCGCGCCGGGCACGCGGTGCAGGAGC
>JABFVP010000029.1 GCA_013362725.1 Cupriavidus sp. | reverse complement strand
ATAGCCCCGCGCCGCCTGCCCCACCGGCTCCGCGCTGAGCAGTGCATCCACCATGGCGCCGAACGCCACTCCCGCTGGCGCCAGCATCATGGCGCCGATGCAGGCCCTCAGCCTGCGCTGAATCCTGGCGTCCATCTTTGTCCCCCGGTTGGCCTGTTGTTGTTCACTGTCGTGCCGGCCGCTGCACCGTCTGTCGCGATGCTTGGCGTTAAATGAATGTTGGAAAGCGGCAGCACGATAGACAACCCGGGTTGGTACGCCAGCGCACGCAAGGCAATCCCCGCGGTGGGTGGCCGGGCAAAGCGGTGATCCTTGACATTGGCTCGTACGATATATATCGTAAGATATGTCTAGCGACATATGGGAGAGCCTCATGCATCACCACCACGCACATCACCACGGCTTCGGTTCTCATACGGACTTCCTCGGTCGGGCCCGCCATCTCAGCCCGCACATGGCTCGTGACGCCATGGGCCGCGGCCACGGCGGCTTCTGGGGCGGTCGCGACGATGACGCCTTCGGTCCCGGCGGCCCCGGAGGTTTCGACGAAGAAAGCTGGCGCCGCGGCCGCAAGTTCAGCGCCGACGACCTGCAGTTGCTGCTGCTGTCGTTGCTGGAAGAAAAGCCCAGCCACGGCTACGAACTGATCAAGGCGCTGGAGACGCGCACCAACGGCTTCTACAAGCCGAGCCCCGGCGTGGTCTATCCCGCGCTGACTTACCTGGAAGAAGTCGGCTTTGCCACCGTCGACACCGAAGGCAACAAGAAGCGCTACCAGTTGTCGGAGACCGGCAAGGCGCACCTTGCGGCCAACCGCGAGCGGGTCGACGTGATGGTGGCGCGGCTGCGCCATGTGGCGCGCAAGATGGAGTGGATGCGCCGGGCGATGCGTGGCGAGCAGCAGCCCGAGCCGGAGCAGGGCGGCTGGCTGCCCGAGCTGATGCAGGCGCGCGCCGCGCTGAAGCAGGCGTTGGTGCTGCGCAGTGAAGCGGGTGCCGACGAGCAGCGCCGCATTGCCGCGATCCTGGCGCGCGCGGCAATGGAAATCGAAGCGGGCCCGCAGGCCTGAACCATGGCGCTGACCCTGGCATCGGCCTTCGGCAATCGTGCCCGGCAGGCGCAGGGCGCGCAGACAAGGAATTCCGATATGACGACAAACGCTACTGAACCCGCACGCAACCTGACCGTCGAGCGCGTGCGCCATCCGCTGAAGATGCGCCTGCTGCAGGTGCTGCGCACCACGCAGGTCTCGCCGCAATTGCTGCGCGTGACGCTGGGCGGCGCCGACCTGCAGGACTTTGTCTCGGCGTCGTTCGACGATCACGTCAAGGTGTTTTTTCCGGCTGCCGGCGATGACAAGCCGGTGCTGCCGCAAGTCACCGCGGACGGCATCGCGTTTCCGGAGGGCCAGCCGCGCCCGGCGGCGCGCGACTATACGCCGCGCCGCTACGATGCCGCGAAGCAGGAGCTGGACCTCGAATTCGTGTTGCATGGCGATGGCCCCGCGTCGACGTGGGCGGCGCAGGCGCGGCCGGGCCAGTACCTGGGCGTGGGCGGGCCGCGCGGCTCGTTCGTGGTGCCGACGGGGTTCGACTGGCACCTGCTGGTCGGCGACGATACGGCTCTGCCGGCGATCGCGCGCCGGCTGGAAGAGCTGGGTTCCGGCACCCATGCCATCGTCGTGGTGGAAGTGGGCGATGTCGCTGCGCAGATCTCGCTGCCGAGCGCGGCAATGGTTGACCTGCACTGGCTGCATCGCGGCGATGCGCCGGAAGGCAGCCTGCTGGAAGGCGCGCTGCGCAAGCTGGCGCTGCCGCGCGGCGAGGGCTATGTGTGGGCCGCGGGCGAGGGCGCGGCGATGAAGGCGGTACGCCAGTACCTGGTCACCGAACGCGGCATCGACAAGAAGCGCATTCGCGCCTCCGCATACTGGAAGCGCGGGGCGTCGGCGGTGCACGAGACGCTGGATGACTGAGCGCGGCAGCGCGGTGTACGCGGGCGCGGGCATGCCCTAAGATGGCGGCATCGCCATCGTTCCCGCTATCTACAGGAGCAGCGCCGTGCCGATTGCCATCCAGCCATTGCGCCTTGCCGCCGCGGCGGCCTCCATCGTCATGCTGGCCGCCTGTGCGCCGGATTCCGTGCGCAATATCGAGGCCAAAGGCTTCAACGCCTATCTCGATTCGCTGCAGACCGCTTGTCCCAATATGGTGGTCGGCTCCAGCAATATCAGCGAGTGGCTGCGTACCAGCGGTGGCCGGGACGACGACAACTACGTCTACTGGCTGGACCAGACCTCGCGGCTGTACTACCGGCGGATTTCCCCGGCACAGTATCGCGACTCGGTCAGCGCGGCGCTTGGCGGCAAGTCGGATGCGCGCGCGCTGGACTGCATCGTGCGCAACCTGCCGGCGGAGCGGCCGACGCATCCGCCGGGCGGCAAGCTGCTCTGAACCATCGCGCACGGTGGCACATGGCCGTTGTGCAATCCCTGCTTCCCCGCTAACATGAGTCCCCGGCAGACGAGACAAAGTCTGCCGACGTCGCTCGGACGGTTCCGGGCGCTTACGTAAAGGACTTCCTCATGACTGCCGCTTCCTCCGGCACGCGCCGCTTTGCGCGCATCGATCGCCTTCCCCCGTACGTTTTCAATATCACCGCCGAGCTGAAGATGGCCGCCCGCCGCCGTGGCGAGGACATCATCGACATGAGCATGGGCAATCCCGATGGCGCCACGCCGGCGCATATCGTGGCCAAGCTGACCGAAGCGGCGCAGCGGCCCGATACGCACGGCTATTCGGCATCCAAGGGCATTCCGCGGCTGCGCCGCGCGATCTCGCACTGGTACCGCCAGCGCTACGACGTCGACATCGATCCGGATACCGAGTCCATCGTCACCATCGGCTCCAAGGAAGGCCTTGCGCACCTGATGCTGGCGACGCTGGATCGTGGCGACACCGTGCTGGTGCCCGATCCCAGCTATCCGATCCACATCTACGGCGCGGTCATCGCCGGGGCAGATATCCGCTCGGTGCCGCTGGTGCCGGGCATCGACTTCTTTGCCGAGCTGGAGCGCGCCATTCGCGGCAGCTATCCCAAGCCCAAGATGATCGTGCTGGGATTTCCGTCCAACCCGACGGCGCAATGCGTGGAGCTGGACTTCTTCGAGCGCGTGATCGCGCTGGCGCGCAAGCACGACATCTTCGTGGTGCACGACCTGGCCTACGCCGACATCGTCTTCGATGGCTGGAAGGCACCGTCGATCATGCAGGTGCCGGGCGCCAAGGACATCGCGGTGGAATTCTTCACGCTGTCCAAGAGCTACAACATGGCGGGCTGGCGCGTGGGCTTCATGGTCGGCAACCCGGACCTGGTGGCGGCGCTGACGCGCATCAAGAGCTATCACGACTACGGCACCTTCACGCCGCTGCAGATCGCCGCCATCGCCGCGCTCGAAGGCGACCAGCAATGCGTAAGCGAGATCGCCGCGCAATACCAGTCGCGCCGCGACGTGCTGGCGCGCGGGCTGATCGAGGCGGGCTGGCCGGTGGAAATCCCGAAGGCCTCGATGTATATCTGGGCGCGGATTCCCGAACCCTACCGTGCGCTGGGCTCGCTGGAGTTCTCGAAGCAGCTGCTGGCCAAGGCCAAGGTGTCGGTGTCGCCTGGCATCGGCTTTGGCGACTATGGCGACGAGTACGTGCGCTTTGCGCTGATCGAAAACGAATCGCGCATCCGGCAGGCGGTGCGCGGCATCAAGGCGATGTTCCGGGCGGACGGGCTGGTGAAGCCATCGACGGCCCCACAGCCATGAACCCACGCCGCGCTCAGTAGCGGCGCAGCGCCTCCAGGTCGAGCACATGCACGGCGCCGTGCTCGACCGCCAGCAAGCCTTCGCCCTCAAGCACCTTCAGCGCCGCATTGGCCCGCTGGCGCGACATCCCCGCCAGCAGGCCCACTTCCTCCTGCGTCAGATGCAGTGCCGGACCCAGGCCAGGGCATAGCACCGGATTGAACAGCGTCGCCAGCGCGCGCGCCACGCGGCCCTCGATGCCGTGCAGCCGCTCATGCTCGACGGTGGCGATAAACAGGCCGAGCCGTTCGTTGAGCTGGTCGAGCAGGTAGCGGTTGAAGGGCAGGCTGGTTTCCTGCAGCCAGCGGAACGTGGCACCCGGCATGCAGGCGATGCGGGAATCGCGCAGCGCCACCACGTCATAGCGCAGCGCCTCGCGCTTGATGAGCGAGCCTTCGCCGAGCCAGCCGCCGGCCGGCACGCCGGTGAGCGTGGCACGCTTGCCGGACGGCGAGGCGCAATGCACCTTGACCAGGCCGTCGGCGACGCCCAGCCAGCTGTCGGCGCGGTCGCCCTTGCGGATGACATAGGCGCCTTGCGGCACTGCGCGCTCGCGCAGTTCGGCGCGCACGCGCTCGCGTTGCGCCGGCGTCAGTGCCGCGGCCCACGGGCTGCGCGCCAGCAGCGCGTCGAGGCTCACGGCAGTGCATCCACTCAGAGGTGCAGGGCCAGCGGCTGCTCGCCCGGCGCCCACCACGGCCGGAACAGCGCCTGGACCCGGGCATCGTCCACCGCGTCATAGCTGCCGAC
>JABFVP010000616.1 GCA_013362725.1 Cupriavidus sp. | reverse complement strand
ACGACACCAGCCGCACGCCCTGGTCCGGGTCGAAACGCTTCACCGCCTTCATCAGGCCGATATTGCCTTCCTGGATCAGGTCGGCGTGGGGCAGGCCGTAGCCGAGGTACTGGCGGGCGATCGACACCACCAGCCGCAGGTGCGACATCACCAGGCGACGCGCTGCGTCGACGGAATCGTGGTCGCGCAATTCGCGCGCAAGGCGTTGCTCTTCCTCTGCCGTCAGCAGCGGAATGCGGTGGACAGCCTGGATATAGCTGTCGAGGTTGCCCACGGTCGCCGGAAAGGTCAGCGCAAAGCTGCCCGTGTTCCGGGGCACCGTCGGCAGACGGTTGTTCAGGGTTTGGTCGGCAGACAAGACTGCGTTCACTCAATGGCTCCTTTCGCGTCCGGCGGTTTGGTTGCCGGTGCGCCGCGGCCCCTTGGGGAATCGGCGGCACTGCAACACATCTTAGCACTCTGGCCGGGTGAGTGCTAATTGGAGTTCCGATGACTCCGATAGTTCCCGGGTATTGCGTCCAGCGTTCGGATAGTCAGACAATTCCTCAAGAGACGGCAACGATACCGCCGTCATCGCGTACTCATGGTTAGAGCAGTTGGTGGCAACCGGGTTCTGCTCGCGCGCGCAATGCTCTGTTCCACCACCGGCTACACTCGACCGACGGGCAGCGCACTGGCATGCTTGCGAACCTCTCTTATCGGATCGGAGGAGTTATGTCTGCTATCGAACACTTGCTCAAGCCGCATGTGCGCGACCTGGGCGATTTCACCGTGCGCCGGCTGCTGCCGGCTGCGGCCACCCAGACCGTCGGGCCGTTTATCTTCTTCGACCATATGGGTCCGGTGCAACTGCCGCCGGGCCAGGGCGCCGATGTGCGTCCGCATCCCCATATCGGGCTCGCCACAGTCACCTACCTGTTCGAGGGCGAGATCATCCATCGCGACAGCCTTGGCAGCGATCAGGCGATCCGCCCCGGCGACGTCAACTGGATGACCGCCGGCCACGGCATCGTGCACTCGGAGCGTTCGCCCGAGCATGTGCGCCCGGAAGGCGCGCGGCTGCATGGCATCCAGACCTGGGTGGCGCTGCCGCAGCAGCATGAGGGCGCGGAGCCGTCGTTCTTCCACCATCCGGCCGCAACGCTGCCGCGCATCGAGCGCCCCGGCCTGCGCATGGTGGTGATCGCGGGCGATGCGTTCGGCGAGACCTCGCCGGTCAAGGTCTTCAGCCGCACGCTGTACGTGGCGATCGAGCTGGACGCGGGTGCCAGCGTGGAGATTCCCGCCGACCATGCCGAGCGCGGCATCTATCCGGTCGACGGCGCGGTCTCGCTCGACGGCGAGCCGCTGCCGGCGGAGCACATGGTGGTGCTCACGCCGGGCCAGCCGGCCACGCTGACGGCTACGGCGCCGTCGCGGGTGATGCTGCTCGGCGGCGACCCGACCGACGGGCACCGCTTTATCTACTGGAACTTCGTTGCCAGCAGCAAGGTGGCGATCGAGGCCGCGGCCCAGCGCTGGGAGGACGACCAGTTCCCGCACGTGCCGGGCGAGACCGAGCGCATTCCGCTGCCCCCGCGCAAGCCCTGAAGGTTGTCGCCGGGGCGGTTCAGACCGGGCTGGCCCAGGTCACGCGCGTGCCCTGGCGCAGGCATTCGCGGATAGCCTCGATCTGGATGGTGATGGGCGCCGGCACCGGCACCGCCCCGTCGAGCACGCGCCGGATCCAGGCTACGGTCAGGCCGGCATCGCTGCCCGGCGGCAGTTCCGGCACGTCGCCGATCGAGCCCCCGGCCTGGCCCACCAGCGTCTGCTGGTGGCCTTCATGCAGCCAGTCGATGCGGCCGGTGCGCCGGGCATCGGCCACCACCTCGCCCTCGGTGCCGCGCGCCAGCAGCACGTTGGCGGGTTCGTGGGAGAAGTAGTCGGTCAGCGTCTCTCGGTATTCCGGGTGCGTGTAGCTGTACAGCCGCAAGCCTTCGGCGGGTGTGTGCTCGCCCACCGGCTGCAGCATCTTGGCGACGGTATGCGACGAATTGCGCAGGCCGATCACGGTGCGCCGCTCCAGCAGCCGCGACAGCCCGGGCGACAGCACGTCCACCGGCAGTACCGCCAGCGGGCCATTGGCATCGCCATCCCGCAGCCTTGCCGACGCCTCGTCGGTGCTCGCGCACAGGGGTACGCCCAGCGCCTCGAACAGCGCCATGCTGGTCACGCGGCCCTCGAACACGCGCGTGCCGTGCACCAGCACGGGGACGCCTTCGCGGGCCAGCAGCAGCGCCAGCAGCGGCACCAGGTTGGGCTGCTTGCGCGCGCCGTTGTAGCTGGGAATCACCACCACCTGCCGGTCCGGCGGCGCCGGCAGCGGCTGGCAATGCGCATGGGCGGCCTCCAGCATGCCGGCCAGTTCGTGCGGGGCCTCGCCCTTGATGCGATAGGCCATCAGGATCGCGCCCAGTTCCAGGTCGGACACGCGGCCGGCCAGCATGGCATCGAACAGTGCCTGCGCGTCCTCGCGCGGCAGCGCGCGCGCGCCGTTGACGCCGCGGCCGATCTCCTTGATATAGCGGGCGGCGGGGAATGGGGCAGCGGTGGTAGTCATGGCGGCGTGGGGTGGTGTGGTCTGGGTTCATGATAGCGGAGCGCGGCGGCCGCGCCCATGGCCGCCTGGCGCTACCGTATGCCGCTACGCCGCTTCCTGCAGCGCCGGATTGCGCTGCTTGCGGTAGAGGAAGTCCAGCACCGCGGTGCGGCAGCCGTGGTATGCCGGATCGTCCGCCAGCGCCACGCGGTCGCGCGGGCGCGGCAGGTCCACCTTGAGGATTTCGCCGATGGTGGCCGCCGGGCCATTGGTCATCATCACGATGCGGTCGGCCAGCAGCACCGCCTCGTCGACATCGTGCGTCACCATCACCACCGTGCTGCGCGTGCGTGCCACGATCTTGATCAGCTCGTCCTGCAGGTGCGCGCGCGTGAGCGCATCGAGCGCGCCGAAGGGTTCGTCCATCAGCAGCACCTTGGGCGCCATCGCCAGCGCACGGGCAATGCCGACGCGCTGCTTCATGCCGCCGGAAATCTCGTGCGGATATTTGCCTTCGGCGTGGCTCAGGCCCACCAGCGCCAGCGTGTCGTGCGTGCGCGACCTGAGCTGCGCCTTGTTCTCGCTGGCCGCGAACACACGCTCGACGCCCAGGTAGACGTTCTCGAAGCAGGTCAGCCACGGCAGCAGCGAATGGTTCTGGAATACCACCGCGCGCTCCGGTCCGGGCCCGGCGATTTCGCGCCCGGCGCAGATCAGCGCGCCACTGGTGGGTGTGGCCAGCCCCGCCAGCAGGTTCAGCAGCGTGGACTTGCCGCAGCCGGAATGGCCGATCAGCGTAATGAACTCGCCCTCGGCGATGTGCAGGTCGATGTCGCGCAGCGCGACGAACGGGCCCTTGCGGGTCTTGAAGGTCTGGCCGACGTTTTCGATGCTGACGAACTTGTCCATGGCGTTTCTCCCGGTCGGATCAATGGGTGCCGTAGCTGAAGCGCCGGGCCAGCGCCAGCAGCGCATGCTCCAGCAGCAGGCCGATCAGGCCGATGACGAAGATCGCGATCACGATGTGCTCGACCTTCAGGTTGTTCCACTCGTCCCAAAGCCAGAAGCCGATGCCGGTGCCGCCGGTCAGCATCTCCGCCGCGACGATCACCAGCCAGGCCGTGCCGATCGACAGCCGCACGCCGGTCAGCATGTAGGGCAGCACCGCAGGCAACAGCACGCGCGTGAACACCTTCCACTCGGACAGGTCGAGCACGCGCGCCACGTTCAGGTAGTCCTGCGGCACGCGCGTGACGCCCACCGCGGTGTTGATCACCATCGGCCAGATCGAGCAGATGAAGATCGCCCAGATCGCGGCGGGGTTGGCCGCCTTGAACAGCAGCAGCCCGATCGGCAGCCATGCCAGCGGCGAAACCGGGCGCAGCAGGCTGATCACGGGCGCGGTCATGGCGTTCAGGAAGGCGAAGCGCCCGATCACGAAACCGGCCGGGATGCCGACCAGCGCGGCCAGGCCGAAGCCCGCCGCCACACGCGCCAGCGACGCCAGCACGTTCCAGCCGATGCCCTGGTCATTGGGCCCGTTGCGGTAGAACGGGTCGGCAAACAGCGGCACCGCCGCGTTCCACGTCGCCCCAGGAGTGGGGATGGCCGGGATCATGGTGGCGATGCCGTGCCAGGCCAGCACGAACAGGGCGAAGCCCAGCAGCGGCGGCACGGCCCCGAGCACCAGCGCGGCAGCGGCGTCGCGGCGTGCCGCGCGCCGGGCCTGCGCGGAGATTTCCTGTTCGCGCCGGCGTGTCCGTTCCTTGGTGTCGGGGTCGGCTGCAGCATCGGGCGTGGTGGAGGCAATGGCATTCACGTCGGGCTCCTTTGGTCAGGGCACTGCGGTTCAGGCGGCAGGCGTGCCGGCGGCCTTGATCTTGAAACCGTCGGCGTAGGCTTTCGGGTCCTTGCCGTCCCAGACCACGCCGTCGATCAGTTTCGAGCTGCGCATGTCGCTCTTGGGCAGCGGCACCTGCGCGGCGGTGGCTGCCTGCTTGTAGATGTCGATGCGATTGACCTGCATGGCCACGGCGAGGTA
>JABFVP010000045.1 GCA_013362725.1 Cupriavidus sp. | reverse complement strand
GTACCGATCAGCAGCACCACCACGGCAGTCAGCAATGAGGCCAGCAGGTCAAGGTTCATCGGGGGGCGTCCTGACGCGTAGCATGCATCACTACGGGTTGTAGTCGGACACCAGTGAGAAGGCAAGGAAAGGATGGGCCGCGCAAGGTGCTGGAGCCGCTGGCAAACGCCCTGGAACTTCACAACTCCCGATTGCGTACTCCCTCTCCCGCTTGCGGGAGAGGGTCGGGGAGAGGGCGGTAGCCACAACGAAGTACAGGCCGTCGCCATTGCCAGCGCCGGCCCTCTCCCCCGGCCCCTCTCCCGCGCGCGGGAGAGGGGAGCAAACCAACGCGCGATGGGTAGGATCAACGCGCCCGCAACGCCTCCACAATATTCATCCGCGCCGCCCGCACCGCCGGCAGGAATCCTCCCACCAGCCCCATCGCCATCGAGAACGCCAGCGTCTGCAGCGCAATCGCCGGGGTCAGGATAAAGCGGAACGACAGGTCGGCGAAGGTCTGGAAGTTGGTGGTCGAGAACGAGGCGAACTGCATCAGCGCCGCGCACGCCAAGCCCGCGGCGCCGCCGACGACGCCCAGCAGCGCCGCTTCGGCCAGGAACGCGGCCAGCACGCTGGCGCGCTGGAAGCCGAGCGCGCGCAGCGTGCCGATCTCCGCCACGCGGTTGGCCACCGACGCGTACATGGTAATCATGGCGCCGATCATCGCCGCGATCGAGAAGATGGTCGACAGCGTAAAGCCCAGGATATTGATAAAGCCCGACAGGGCCTTGGACTGGTCGCTGTAGAAGGCCTGCTCGCGCTTGGCCTCGTCGGCAAGGCGCGGATCGACGTCGAGGTCGGCGCGCAAGCGCTCGAACAGCGCGGAGTCGGCCAGCCTGACCACCATCGACGAATACGCATTGCGCCGGAACGACTGCATCAACTGGTCGACGTCGCCCCAGATCTCGGAGTCGAAGCCACTGCCGCCGGCATCGAAGTGTCCGACCACGGTCCAGTCACGCTGCGCAAAGCGCAGGTGTTCGCCGATCTGCACCCCGGCAAAGCCGCCGGCGATGCTGCTGCCAACGATAATCTCGGACGAGCCCGGCCGGAACATGCGCCCGGCCGCGAGCCGCACCTGCGGACGCAGGTCCATGCCGGACGGCGAGATGCCGCGGATCACCACGTTCGACGGCTGGCCGGTGCTGGCCTTGGTCAGCGAGATCAGCACCACCGCCTCGCGCGACGCCAGCGGCCGGCCGGCGCCGCTCATCGCCACCGCCGGGTGCATCTCGATAATGCTCGCCTGGTCGCGGTTGACCGCGCTCTGGATCTCGGTCTCGGCGCCCTTGCGGATCACCACCACGTTGTCGTGCTCGCCGGTGGTGACCAGGGTCTTCTTCAGCCCGGCGTCGAGCATCAGCATGGTGGCGAAGACGAACACGACCAGCGCCAGGCCGGCCGCGGTCAGCGCGGTGGTCAGGCGCCGGGCCCACAGGTTGCGCGCGATATAGGTCAGCGGGATGGCCATGGCAGTTCCCTCGCGCTAGCCGATGGCGCGCAGGCCCTCGACGATGCGCACGCGCGCCGCCTGCAGCGCCGGCACGATGCCGGCAAAGATGCCCACCGCCAGCGCGCACGCCGCCTGCAACTGCATCGTCTGCGGCGACACCGTGAACACCGGGAACACGCCGCCCACCGCCTGCTTGAAGGCCGTGGCCACCGGCGGCGTGGCCAGCATGCCGAGCGCGCCGCCGGCCACGCACAGCGCCAGCGATTCGCCGAACACCAGCAGCGCCAGGAAGCCGGGGCCGAAGCCCAGCGCCTTGAGCGTGGCGTATTCCACGGTGCGCTCGCGCGCGCTCATGGCCATGGCGTTGGCCATCACCGCCATGATGATCACGATCACCACGTAGGACACCACGCGGATCGCCGCGATGATCTGGTTCGACATCGCGACAAAGCCCAGCTGGAAGGCCTGCTCGGTTTCGGTCAGGGTTTCGGCCAGCGAATTGCGGAACACGCCATCGACCTGTCGCGAGATCGCCGCGGTGTTGTCGGGGTTGCCGACGCCCAATATATAGACACCGACCTGGTCAGCCTGGCGCGGGGTGCGCTTGCGCACGGTCTCGTTCAGGTATTCCCAGTGGAACACCATCTGGCGCGTGATGGTGCTCTCGTCGCGCCCGTCCATGATGCCGCGCACCACGAACTCCCAGGTGCCGGGGTAGATGGTGCCCTTGATCGGGATCACGTCGCCGACCTTGAAGCCGAACTGGTCGGCGAGCTGGCGTCCCACCAGTGCGCCCTTGCGGTCGCGCTGGTAATCGGCGCGCTGCGCGTCGGGCACGATGAATTCCGGGTAGAGGTCGAGGTAGTTGTCGGAGACCGCGAACTGCGCGAAGAAGTTCTTCGGGTCGCGATAGACTCCGCCGAACCAGTTGGAGCGCGCCACCATGGTCACGCCGTCGATGCCCTTGATGCGGCTTTCGTAGCTGAGCGGCAGCGGAAACACCAGCGAGATCGCGTTGCGCGTGACCAGCCGCGCGCTGGAGGCGGCCGAGGCGCCGGCATACCAGGCATCGATCACGGTCTGCAGCAGCCCGAACGCCAGCACCGCGATCACCAGCCCGAACACCGTCAGCGCGGTGCGCAGCTTGTGCCGCAGCGCATTGCGGGCGATCAGCTTGAGCGCGTACATGGTGAATCGAGGCTACGCCGGCTCGCCACGGATCAGTTCCCCCTTTTCCAGATGCACCAGCGAGCCGGCCGCGGCGGCCGCGTGCGCGTCGTGCGTGACCATGATGATGGTCTTGCCGGCATCGGCGTTGAGCCGCTGCAGCATCGCCAAGATCTCGGCCGCCGAGGTGCGGTCGAGGTCGCCGGTGGGCTCGTCGGCGACGATCAGCGCGGGGTCGGTGATCAGCGCGCGCGCGATCGCCACGCGCTGCTGCTGGCCGCCCGACAGCTCCGACGGATAGTGGCTCATGCGGTCGGCCAGGTTGACCATGTCCAGCACCAGTTCCACGCGCGCGCGCCGCTCCGCGCGCGGCAGCCGCGTCAGCATCAGCGGCAGCTCGACGTTCTCGAACGCGGTCAGCACCGGCATCAGGTTGTAGAACTGGAAGATAAAGCCGACATTGGCGGCGCGCCAATCGGCCAGCGCCGCTTCCGGCAGCTGCGTGATGTCCAGCCCGGCGACGCGCAGCGTGCCGCGGTCGGGCCGGTCGATGCCGGCAATCAGGTTCAGCAGCGTGCTCTTGCCCGAGCCGGAGGGGCCCATCAACGCGACGAAATCGCCTTCGCCGATCGCGAGCGAGATGTCGGTCAGCACCGGCACGGTCTGCACGCCGCGCCGGTACGACTTGGCGACGTGGTCGACCTGCACCAGTGGCGCGGCGCTCATGCGGCCCTCGCTCATGGCTTGGCGGTGCTTACGCGGCTGCCGTCGCCGATCTGGTCGCCGGGCGACAGCACCACCACGTCGCCGGGCTTGACGCCCTGCACGGCCACCAGCTCGCCCAGCTTGTCGCCGGTCTTGACCGTCATCTCGTGCGCCTTGCCGTCCCTGACCACGTAGACCACCTGGCGGCCATCGCGCATGGCGATCGCGGCCGGCTGCACCGCGACCACCGGCTGGCGGTCCTGCGCAGTGGCCGCGCGCGACAGGAAGGCAATCTTGGCGCTCATGTCCGGCAGCACGCGCGCATCGCGGTCGACAAAGCGTACCTTGACCAGCACCGTGGCCTTGGAACGGTCCACCGTCGGCACGATGCGCGAGACCTGCCCGGCCAGGCGCAGGCCGGGTAGTGCATCGAGCAGCAGCTCGCAGGGCTGGTCGACGCGGATCCGGGCGATATTGGATTCGGCGACATCGGCTTCGACCTCCAGCGTCTCCATGTCGGCGATGGTGACGATCGCCCCCTTGGTGTCGGCCGCCGCCGAGAAGGGCGTGATGTTGTCGCCCACGTTGGCATGCTTGACCAGCACCACGCCGTCGAACGGCGCGCGCACCACGGTCTGCTCGACCGCGACCTCGGCCGCGCGCGCATTGGCCTGCGCCGACACCACCGACGCGCGCGAGCTGTTCACCGACGCCCGCGCCTTGTCGAAGCGCGCCACGTCGGCATCGTACTGGGTGCGCGAGATTGCGTTCGGCACGATCAGCACCTTGGAGCGGCGCAGGTTCACCTCGGCGTCCTTCAGTTCGGCCTGCTGCAGCGCCAGGTTGGCCTGCGCCACCTGGACCTGCGCCTGCGCCTGCGCCAACGAGGCCGCAACGTCCTTGCTTTCCAGCCGCGCGATCACCTCGTCCTTCTTCACGCGCGAGCCTTCCAGCACGCCCAGCCATTCCAGCCGCCCCTGCGCCTTCGACGCGACCGCCGCCTTGCGCTGCGGCACGACATAGCCGGTGGCGTTCAGCAGCGTGAAGTTCTGCGTGGGGTAGGCGGAGGTGACGGTGGCAGTCTGCACCGGCCGCGGGCCGGCCAGCCGGATGGCAATGCCGGCCAGCACCAGCAGCACCACCGCGATGGCCGCGTAGCGCAGCCACCGGCGCCGGGGCCGGATACGGACGCCGGCCGCGGCGGCTTGCCGGTCGATCTTTAGCCTGGACAGGTCGTGGTCAGCCACTGCGCGCTTCCTCTCG
>JABFVP010000439.1 GCA_013362725.1 Cupriavidus sp. | reverse complement strand
CGCTTGCCATTGCCGCCACCGTGTCTCAAACCCGACCGGCGAGAATAAAAATATAAAAAAGCCAACAGTCAATTGGTGGTTAACGTAAGTTGAGTTGTCAACTTTCACAAACTACGATGGTTGTGTTCCTTCTTTGAACTTACGTTTCATTAATAAAACAACCGAAAAGAGTTGTTCCCACGCCACCCCTGTTTTCGCGATGTGCACAACCGCTGACTCCCGCGTCGCGAATGCGCCCCCACAGGAGATGTAGATGAGACAACAACCTGCCCGACGTGCCGCTGTAGCCGTCACCAACGCCGCCATGGCCGTGCTTGCGCTGAGCGCGGCCGGCGCGCAGGCGGCCGCCACCTATCCGGCCAAGACTGTGACCATGGTGGTGGCCTACCCGCCAGGCGGCGATACCGACGCCATGGCCCGGCTCTACGCCGACAAGCTGTCGGCCCGCCTGAAGCAGCCGGTCATCGTCGAAAACCGTCCCGGCGCCGGCGGCGTGGTAGGTGCCGCGTTTGTCAGCCGGGCGCCGGCGGACGGCTACACGCTGCTGTACACGCCGAACCCGTTCACGCTGGCGCCGATGGTGCTGAAGCTGGCGCCGTCGGCCAGCTATGACCCGTTGCACGGCTTCACGCCGGTGATCCAGACCGCGGTGCAGGCGGTGCTGCTGGTGGCCAACCCGCAGGCGGGCGTGAAGAGCGTGGGCGAGATGGTGGCCGCGGCCAGGGCCGGCAAGACGCTGACTTATGGCAGCCCGGGCGCAGGCTCGCCGATGCATATCGCCGGCGAGATGCTCAACCGCGCCGCCGGCGTGAAGATCCAGCACGTTCCCTACAAAGGCGTGGCGCCCGCGGTCAACGATGTGGTGGCGGGGCACGTGCCCTTTGCCTACGTCACGCTGGGGCCGGTGGCGCAATACCTCAACACGGGCCGGCTGATCCCGCTGGCGATCACCGATGCCCGCCGCTCGCCGCTGCTGCCCAACGTGCCGACGCTGGCCGAGCTGGGCTACAAGGACGTGGTGGTGGGCGCGTGGCACGGCGTGATGGCGCCCAAAGGCACGCCGCCCGAGGTGGTCAGGACGCTGAACCAGCAGCTAAACGAGGTGCTGCACCTGCCCGAGGTGGCCGACAAGATGGCCACTTTCGGCGCCATCCCCGTCGGCGGCGCGCCGGCCGCGCTGGAAAAGGTCAACGCGGCCGACTACGAGCGCCTGGGCAAGGTGATCCGCGAACTGGCGATCACGGCCGAATGACGCCGCATTCCAGCCACCCCTCATCGACAACGACAGACAGGAGGCCGGCATGAGCAGGGCCATCGTGGGAACCTCCACGCCGCAGGTGACCGCGCGGGAAAAGGTCATGGGGCGCGCGCAGTATGCCGGCGACATCAAGCTGCCCGGCATGCTGCACGCCAAGGTGCTGCGCAGCCCGCATCCGCACGCGCGCATCGTTCGCATCGACACCGCCGCCGCCAAAGCGCTGCCCGGTGTGAAGCTGGTGGTGACGGGGTACGACGTGCCGGCCCGTCACTGGGGCCCGCACCGCAAGGAGCAGCGCATCCTGGCCTGCGGCGTGGTGCGCCATGTCGGCGAGGAAGTGGCCGCGGTGGTGGCGCTCAGCGACGAGATCGCGCGCGATGCGCTGGACCTGATCCGGGTCGAGTACGAGCCGCTGCCCGCGCTGCTGACGCCGGCCGCGGCGCTGGCCGCGGGCGCGCCGGAGATCCACGCCGGCACGCGCAATATCGGCCATGAAATGCGCATCGAGCGCGGCGACGTCGAGGCCGCGTTCGCGGCGTGCGCCGCGGTGTATGAAGCCACCTACGAGATGCATTCGCAGTATCCCGGCTACCTCGAGCCGATGGCATCGGTCGCGGCGCAGGACGGCAACGGACGGCTCACGGTGTGGGCGTCGACGCAGTCGGTGTTCCTGGCGCGCGCGCGGCTGGCCGAGGCGCTGGACCGGCCGGTCTCGACCATCCGCGTGGTGCAGGCCACCACCGGCGGCGGCTTCGGCGCCAAGATCGTCGAGGAAAACAACAGCCTGATCTGCGCCTTGCTGGCGAGCCGGCTGGAGCGTCCGGTGCGGCTGGTCAACAACCGGCTGGAAGACTTCCAGGGCGCGCGCGCCAGCGTGCCGATGCAGGTGTGGCTGCGCCTGGGCGTGTCAGCCGACGGCGTGATCCAGGCCAAGGACGTGCGCATCACGGCCGAGTGCGGCGCCTATTCCGGCCTTGCCGGCGATGTGATGCACGTCACCGCCATGCGCAGCGACAACATGCACCGCGTGCACAACGTGCGCTCGCAGGCGGTGCTGGCCTATACCAACAACCCGCCGCGCGGCGCCTTCCGCGGCTTCGGCGGGCAGCAGATGCAGTTTCCGCTGAACTGCCACCTGACGGTGCTGGCCGGCATGCTCGGCATCGACCCGATCGAAGTGCACAAGCGCAATGCCATCGGCGCCGGCGAGACCAGCGTGCATGGCTGGAAGATCAGCAGCACCGGCATGGCAGAATGCCTCGACATGACACGCCGCGCCATCGGCTGGGACCAGAAGCGCGCGGCGCCGCGCGGCACCGGCACGCGCCGGCGCGGCGTCGGCATTGCCGCGGCGATGCATGTCAGCGGCAACCGCACGCTGGGCAACTGGGACGGCTCGACCATCCTGCTCAAGATGAACGAGGACGGGCGCGTGATGCTGCAGACCAGCGAGTGCGACATGGGGCAGGGCGCCAACACCATGCTCAGCCAGATCTGCGCGCAGGAGTTGGGCATTCCGCTGTCGCACGTCACCGTGATGGCGCCGGATACCGATACCGCGCCGTTCTGCCTGGGCTCGCTGGCGTCGCGCGTGACCATCATCGCGGGCAACGCGGTGCTGCGCGCGGCGCGCGAGGCGCGGCAGAAGCTGCTGGCGCTGGCGGCGGAAAAGCTCGGCGTGGAGGCGCAGCAACTGGTGATCGCCGATGGCCGCATCACGGTGCCGCACCAGCCCGACAAGTCGGCCACGCTGGCCGAGATCGCGCGGCTGCATATCTTCCGCCACGGCGGCGAGGGCATCCACGTGCGCGCCAGCTACGACGCGCCCACGGTGATGCACGACGCCGACTACTACGGCAACGTCGCCCCCGCGCATTCGTTCGCGGCGCAGGCGGTGGAAGTGGAGGTCGATACCTGCACCGGCCAGGTCACCGTGATCGACAGCTTTGTCGCCGACGACTGCGGCAAGGCCATCAACCCGCTCGCGGTGCACGGCCAGACCCACGGCGCCACCGTGCAGGCGATCGGCTGGACCCTGTACGAGCACCTGCAATACGAGGACGGCCGCCTGATGAACGGCAACTTCGCCGACTACACCATGCCCACCGCCGACGCGGTGCCGATGCTGCGCACCGACGTGGTCGAATCGAACGACCCCAACGGCCCCTACGGCGCCAAGGGCGCGAGCGAGACCGCGATCCTGCCGGGCGCGGCGGCAATCGCCAATGCCGTGTTCGACGCGGTCGGCGTGCGCATACAGTCGCTGCCGATCACGCCCGAGAAGGTGCTGGCGGCCCTGCGCGCGCTGAACGAAACGGAGGCCGCCCGTGCGTGACTTTGCTTTCCTGGAGCCGGCCACCGTGGCCGAGGCCAGCCATATGCTGGCCGACCTGGGCGACAGCTGCCGCCTCTTTGCCGGCGGCACCGCGCTGATGCTGGGCATGCGCCAGCGCATGCTGGCACCCAGCCAGCTGGTCTCGCTGGGCCGGCTCGATGCGCTGCGCGGCATCAGCTTCGATGCGCGCGACGGCCTGCGCATCGGCGCGCTGACCCTGCATGCCGAGGTCGCGCGCTCGCCGCTGGTGCAGTCGCACTATCCGATGCTGGCGAGCATGGCCGCGCGCGTCGCCAATCCGCAGGTGCGCAACCAGGGCACCCTCGGAGGCAACCTCTGCTATGCCGATCCGGCCACCGATCCGCCCGGCTGCCTGATGGCGCTGGGCGCGCAGATCGTAGTCAGCGGCCGCGGCGGCGAGCGCGTGATCGACATCGAAGACTTCCTGGTCGACTACTACGTCACGGCGCTGGCGCCGGATGAAATCGTCACGCAGATCCGCGTGCCGGCGCCGGGTGCGGGCGCCGATGGCTACTATGCGCGTTTCCTGCGCACGGCCGCCGAGCACCGCCCGCTGGCCAGCGTGGCGCTGGCGGTGCGGCGTGAGGGCGCATTCTGCATCGAGGCCCGCCTGGCGGTGGGCGCGTCGACGCCGGTGCCATGCCGGCTGCGGCGCGCCGAGGCGCTGCTGGCGGGCCAGCCAGTGACGGCGGACCTGGCCGCGCAAGCCGCGGCCATCGTCGCCGAGGACATCAACGCCGTGTCGGACGCGCGCGGGGCCGAAGCCTATCGCCGCGAGATGGTGCGCGTGGTCGCGTGCCGCACCATTGCCGCATTGTTCGGCGCGGCATCGGAGTAAGGAGCCTACCCATGAACCCAGTCACCATCGAAGTCACCGTCAACGGTGAAGAACACCAGGTGCAGGTGCCGGCGCGGCGTCTGCTTGCCGACCTGCTGCGCGACGACCTGAACCTGACCGGCACCAAGCGCGGCTGCGAGACCGGCATCTGCGGCGCCTGCTCCGTGCTGGTCGACGGCGAG
>JABFVP010000445.1 GCA_013362725.1 Cupriavidus sp. | reverse complement strand
GGACCGCACCTGCGCCTGGTAGACAAAGTGGTTGCCGCCAAACGCGATCAGGTCGCCATCGTCGAGCGGCACGCCGTGGTCGGCCAGGCGCTTGCCATTGACGAAGGTGCCATTGGTGCTGCCAAGGTCCTCGACGAAGGGGATGCCGCCCTTCAGGTAGATATGCGCATGGCGCCGCGACAGGTAGTTGACCTGGTGCGGATAGCTGTCGCGAAAGCGCGCGAAGGCATCGTCGCCCTTGCTGATCAGATACGGGAACTGCTCCACATGCAGCGGCTGCAGCCCGACGTCATGGCGTTCCGGCACCAGCGTCAGCGCCACGCGCGGCGGCACCGGCTGCGGCGCGCGCGGCACCAGCCGCACCCGGAACGACAGCGCCGGACCGAACCCGACCTCATCGCCATCGCCGAGCCGCGCCGGCTGGCGCGCCACGGCCACGCCGTTTACGCGCGTGCCGTTCTTGCTGCCGAGGTCCGCCACATAGACCTCGCCGTGCTCGGCAAAAATGCGCGCATGGCGCCGCGACAGCGGTGCGGACAGGGCTTCGGGGTAGGCGGCGAACGGCATCTCGCTGCGGCCGACCGCAAAGAGCGCTTCATCGATGCGGATTTCGCCAAGCTCGGGATGCGTTACCGGCGTCAGGAACACGTCGAATTCCTGCGCCACGTCTGGCGCCATGTCTGGCGCCACATTCGGCGCCGCATGCTGCGCGAGTTCCCGTGCGGATCCCTGGGCCATTTTCACCGGCATTTCCATGATCAGTGCTTCGTCAGGAGCCATGTTTCCAGCGAGCCAACAGCGCGGCTGCCGCGGCGGCGGGCCAGGGGGGATGAAGCGACTAAGAACATAGTAGGCGACGGCCTAGGGTAGTCAATCGGCCACGGCAGGCGTGGTTGGGGTGGCAGCGGCATCGGCTTGCAGCCAGCGGCGGGCGCGTGCACAGGCATTGCGCAACGCGTTGCTTGCGCCGGCATCACCTTCGCGCCGGGACGGCATCGCCGGCACCACTTACTGCGGCGGATTCAGCGCGGTGTTACGCACATCGGCCTCGGGCCAGCCGCCGCCGAGCGCCTTGTAGAGCGTGACGGTGTCGCCCAGGATTTGTTGGTGGACCGCCAACAACTGCAGCTGCGCGGCCAGCAGCGAGCGCTCGGTTTCGAACACTTCGAGCTGCGAGACCACGCCCTCCTTCAGCTGCGCCTCGATTTGCGCGGATACCACGCGCAGCTGCTCCACCTGCTGCTGCAGCTCGATGCGCTGTTTCTTGTGGGCGTCGACGTTGACCAGCGCGGTCTCGACTTCCTCGAACGCGGTCATCACGGTGCGGCCATATTCGTTTTCCGCCACGCCCACCTGCGCCTCGGTGGTCTTCACCCGCGCGCGCACGTTCGGGTCCAGCATCGGCAGGTTGATGCTCGGCATGAAGCCGAAGGTGAAGGACTTGAGCAGGTCGCTCAAGGCGAAGCTGGCGGTGCCGCCGCGCGCGGTCAGGCTGATGCTGGGCAGCTGCGCCAGGCGCGCCTGGCCGACGATGTTGTAGGCGGCCAGCACGCGATACTCCGCCGCCACCACGTCCGGGCGCCGCGCCAGCAGCTGCGACGGCAGCCCCGCCGGCACCGCGGGCGGCTGCACGCGGTCCTGCAACCGCCCTGCCGGCACCTTGAGATTGCCGGCGGGCACGCCCACCAGCGTCGCCAGCGCGTTCTCCGCCACATCGCGCGAACGGCGCAGCTCGAGCAGGTCCTTGTTCAGCCGGTTGATTTCGGCCTGCTGCTGCATCACGCGGATCTTCGGCACCAACCCGTTCTGGTACATGGCCTGGTAGGTCGACAGGATCTGCCCGTTCCTGGCCACGGTGCGCGACTGCTGCTCGATCTGCTCGTCGAACTGCAGGATCTGGAAGTACGTGGTCGAGACATTGGCCACCAGCGTCAGGTAGCCGGCGCGCCAGTCCGCCTCGGTGGCGCGGAACTCGGCGGTCTGCGCCTGCACGCCCTTCTCGACCTTGCCCCAGATATCGATGTCCCAGTTCAGCTGGGCCCCGGCGTTATAAGTCCAGGTGGACTTCTGCCCGGTGCTCTTGTCGAAGCTTGCACCGGCGCCGACGTCGATCACCGGCAGCCCGCCGGCGCGGGCCTCGCCGATCTGCGCGTTGGCCACGCGGATGCGCGCCGCCAGCACCTTGATGTCGTAGTTGCCGGCCAGCGCACGTTCGATCAGCTGGTTCAGGTACGGGTCCTTGAAGCCCAGCCACCAGTTGGGCTGCACCGCTTCGGCCGGCGATACCGTGATCGATTCCTGGCGCGACCATTCGGCCTTGGCCGGCGTTTCGGGGCGCTGGTACACCGGCGGGCGGAAATCGGCGCAACCCGCCAGCAGCGCCACGCCCGCCAGCGCGGCAAGCCAGGCAGCACGGCGCGGCGCGCGGATCACCGCAAGCACGGACGGGGCAATGGGGAATGCGGGCACGATGGGTTCCTGCGTGCGACGGCGGCGGTGGCAGGGCTGTACCGGTTCGCCGGTACAACGGGGCCGCCGCGTCTGTCTGTATTGTGGTGCGCGCGGGCGCGCGCTCCAACCCCGATCGGCACGGGGTCAGCAAAAGCGCCGCGGGGACGTCCCCGCGGCGCAGCGCCATCTCAGCAAGCTTCTCAACGAGAGATATTGTTGCTGGCGTTCTGGTTGGTATCCACATGCGAACGGACATGGTCGAGGAAGGCCGAGCCGTTGCCGTTCAGGTTGGTCACGGATTGCATCTGCGCGATCTCCTGCACGGCGGTGATGCTCTTGTCGAACGACAGGTTCAGCGGCTGGAACACGGCCACGAACGGCAGCGCGCGGCCGCCTTGCACGGCTTGCATGCCCTTGCGGTCCAGGGTTTCGACGGTGGTCAGGTCGGTGAAGGTCAGCTTGGTCATGATGGTCTCCGGTAGAGGAAGGGTATTGCGTTGGGTTTTGGGTTTCGAGCATCGGGTTGGTGTCGCGCTCGGGAGGGACAAACGCAGGGACCGTGCCAGCGCGCCCGCGATGCCGGGCCGGATCGCTGAAGTGCCTGTAAACACGGGGATTTTTCGCTTCCGGCGCGTGGCCGGGAAGGGCTGCGGCAGGCTTGACGCGCGGCGTGGTGGCGGGAAGGCGCCAACAGGTTGGACGATGCGTGTTGGGATCGGGCCAACAACCTGACCCGATTCCGCGCCAGGTCACTGCCCCGCCTGCTGCAGGCTTATTTCACGTAGATCGTGATCCGCTTCGAATACACCGGCGGGTTGGTCGGTATGTGCTTGTCATCGCCCATCAGCAGCTGCAGGGTGTGCTTGCCCGGGGCCAGCTCGATCATGGTCTCGGTCTCGCCAGCGCCGAAATGCAGGTGATTGCGGTCGTTCGGAATTTCCTTGTCCATGGGCGGCAACTCGACGTCGATCAGCAGGTGATGGTGCCCGGTATTGGGAAACTTCACGTCCTTGGGCGCCACCCCCATGTTGCGCAGCCCGAACCACACCTTGAACGGCTTGCCGGCGGGCAAGGTCTGGCCGTCGTTGGGCCAGCCGATATACAGATGGGCATTGGGCGGCGCAGCCGTGGGACCGCCGTGTACCCACGCGGACAGCAACAGGCTGACGGCGAAGACAGCCGCGGCAAGTAGTCGGGACATGGCGCTCTCCCCTGTCGGTTGATCAGCCTTGGCCTGCGTGCACGGCGCACGCCGCGACGCTATTTCACCGTGATGGTGATCTTCTTCGAATAGATCGGCGGCTCGAACGGAACATGCTTCGCGTCGCCCATCAGCAATTGCAGGGTGTGCTTGCCCGGCGGCAGTTCGATGCGCGCATCGGTCTCGCCCGCACCGAAATGCAGGTGGTTCTTGTCCGAGGGGATTTCCTTGTCGAGCGGTGGCAGCTCGGTATCGATCAGCAGGTGATGGTGTCCGCAGCGCGGCGATTCGACGCCCTTGGGGCATACGCCCATATTGCGCAGGCCCATGCGCACCCAGAACTTGCCGCCGCCGATGACAGCGCCTTCGTACGGCCAGATGATATAAACCTCGGCATTGGGCGGGGCTGCAGTCGGCAACGACAGCGAAGGCGCGGCGGCGAGCGCGACGGCCGCCAGCAGGCGCAGCAGGAATCGTCTGGACATACGCGTCGCCTCCCCGAGATCTATCCCGAAACCCGATCACGTTGTCCCGAAAGCCCCTTGTTGTTGCTTGTTGGTCAGCGCTCGGCGATTCGTCATTTAGGTTAGAACGCAAGCGCGGAAAAGGCGACCCCGGCGTGCGGCGGCGGCCTCGCAATGCTCCGCCGCATTCACACGCGCTGTGCTATCTTGAAGCAAGCCGGTCGACGTCCTTGCCGCAGCCAGAGGTGCCCGGCGCATGCCGGCGGGTACGGCACGCAATGGCATCGCGGCGGCTCCAGCGAGGTGTGAAGATGTGGCGCAACCTACCAGTGGTACGCGTGGCTGCGATGATCCCGATGGCCGCCACGGCAGCGCTGCTCGCCACGGCAATGCCCGCGGCCGGCGAATCGACGCAAGATTCGCCGGCGCAAGCCCGGACACTGCTGGCCGGCATCATGCCGAAGAACACCGACGAGCAGTATGAGCTGAGCTTCTGGGAATCGATCAAGAACAGCAACTACGCCGCCGACT
>JABFVP010000311.1 GCA_013362725.1 Cupriavidus sp. | reverse complement strand
ATGGTCAACTCCGGACTGATCAACGTCAAGGTCGCGGCCAACCAGCAAAACGCGATGGAGGCGCGCGACGTCGCGCAGCAGGCCATTGAACAGGTGATCTCGGACGACTTTACCAAGGCACCGGCGGCGCTCAACGTGCCGGTGGACGTCAGTGCCGATGGCAAGGCCGATTACGTCGCGCAGGTGGCCAAGCCGGAGTGCGTAGCCAGCAAGCCGATGAAGAACGTCGAGCTCGACCTGGCCGACCCCGACGACGAGTCCTGCTTCGTCGGCAGCAACGTGCAGAACACCGGCATCGTCACGGCGGGCAACAACGCCGGCAATTCGCTGTGCAATGCCACTCAGTGGGACGTCGCCGCCACGGTGAATGACGCCGCCGGCACGGGTGCCGCGGCCACCGTTCACCAGGGAGTGGCGGTGCGGATGCCGACCGGCTCGGCATGCCCGTGACGTCGACGCCGCAGCGCCACCCTTTCACCATGCCTAGCACGGGAACCCGCATGACGAACCCTGCCCGCCGCCGTTGCGCCTCTGACATGACCCTTCGCCTGCGCACCTGTTTCGCGCATGCCGGCTTTGCCATGCTGCTGAGCTTCGCCGGATGGCAAGGCGCACTGGCCGAAGACATTGACCTGTTCACCGGCCTGCAGACCAATGCCGGCACCAAGCCCAATGTGCTGTTGCTGCTGGACAATGCCTCGACGTGGAACGCATCGACCACCATCAAAGGGTGCGATGCCGTCGACGCGAACGGCGCCAGCGTGGTCGGCGCCAACAACGCAGGCACCGATGTCGGCGCGATCCAGTGCGCGTTGTACCGCGCCGTCAATACGCTGGTGACCAACCCGCAGCTGACCGGCAACATCAACATGGGGCTGATGATGTTCGGCACCGGCAACAACGTTGGCGGCAGGTTTCGCTATCCTGCCGCGGCCCCGTATACGCTGCCGGTGATGGACGCCAAGAACGGCGCCGAATTCCTAACGTACATCACGACCATCGATCGCCAGGCCGACAACTCCAACAATTCGCAGGTCGGCGCCGGCATGCAGGAGGCGTGGGCCTTCTTCGGAGGACGGAAGGGCTTGTCGGGCACGCAGTACACCTCGCCCATCACCAATCCCTGCCAGAAGAATTTCGTCATCTATATCGCCAACGCGGTCAACAACGGCAAGCCGCAGGACACCGGATCGGTGGCCTACGACGCGCTGGTGGCCGCCGGTGCCACGACCAGGCAGCTGACCCCGCTCAAGCTCGAGGCCGGCAAGGACAAGTACGCCAGCAACTGGGGCGACGAGTGGGCGCGGTTCATGTACGAGACCGACATCAACGGCAATCTCGACAACAGCCAGAACATCATCACCTATACGATTGCGGTCACCGACGGCAGGAACCCGGACTATGTCGAATCGACCCGCAGCATGGCCGACAACGCGGGCGGCAAGCGCTATGTGGTCGAGCTCGGCGATGTCCAGGCAATGGTCGACGCCTTGCTGCAGATCTTCAACGAGATGCAGGCGATCAATAACGTGTTTTCGTCGGTGAGCCTGCCGGTCAGCGTCAATGGGCAAGGGTCGTACCTGAACCAGATCTATATCGGCATGTTCCGGCCCGACGCCACCGCGGCGCCGCGGTGGATGGGCAATCTGAAGCAGTACAAGCTCGGCTACGACAACAAGAACCAGATCGTGGTGCTGGACGCCAACCCGCCCGGGCCAAACCAGCAGAGTGCGATCAGCAGCGCCGGCACGGGTTTCATCTCGCCCAACGCCAAGAGCTTCTGGACCGCCGAGCCGCCCCAGGGGTTCAGCGGCAACAGCTATACCGGCAGCGCCGTGGCGGGGTGGCCGGCCAACGGCTTCTGGGTCAATAGTCCATCGGGCGCCGCGGGCGCGCTGGATTCGGCCGACGGTGTCAGCGGCACCGTCGGCGGCGACGGCGAGATCGTCGAGAAGGGCGGTGCGGGCGAGATGCTGCGTGCGCAGATCATCAGGGACCAGTCGGCGCGCAAGCTCTATACCTGCCCCAGCGGTGGCTGCAGCAAGACCAGCAAGGCGCTGGTGTCGTTCGATACCGGCAATGCCGCGCTGACCGGCGCGGCCGGGCAGTCGGCGCTGAACAGCACCGCGGGCGATGTCGCCAACCTCATCAACTGGGTGCGCGGGCGCGACGTGTATGCGCTCAAGGAAAGCACGGTGGCCGGCAAGGAACTCCAGGCGGGTCCGGGCGGGGACGTGACGGTGCGCGGTTCGGTCCACGGCGACGTACTGCATTCCCGGCCGGTGGTGATCAACTACGGCGGCAGCACCGGCGTGGTGGTGTTCTATGGCGCCAACGATGGCGTGTTCCATGCGGTCAACGGCAACCAGGCCACCGGCATCGGCGGCGTGCGCCCGGGCGGGGAACTTTGGGGCTTCGTCGCGCCGGAGTTCTACGGCAAGCTCGGCCGGCTCTATACCAACGCGCCGGAGGTGCAGCTGAGCGGATCGCCGACGGGCTCGGGCGCCAGGCCGCGCGACTACTTCTTCGACGGCACCACCACGGTGTACCAGGACCTGCGCGACCCGTCGAAGCCGCGTGTGGTGATCTACCTGACCGCGCGTCGCGGCGGGCGGCTGGTCTATGCGCTGGACGTGACCGATCCGATGGCGCCGCAGTTCTTGTGGAAAGCCGACAGCAGCGCGATTGCCGAACTCGGCCAGACCTGGTCGCAGCCGCGGGTGATCCGCGTCAAGGGTTATGACAACCCGCTGGTGGTGATGGGGGCCGGCTACGATCCGGGCGAGGACGCGGAGCCGTCGAAGGGCGGCGGCAGCGGCGCGCAGGGGCGCGGTGTCATTGTCTTCGATGCGTTCGAAGGCAATGTGGTGCGGGCCTGGCTGGCGAATTGCTCCGGCCTCGCCGACACAGTCTGCAGCACGCCGGCGGGCATGAGCCGCGCGATTCCGTCCGACGTCGCGGTGGTCGATCGCAACGGCGACGCGCTGATCGACAAGGGCTATGTCGGCGACGTCGGCGGCAATATCTGGCGGCTCGATTTCGAGACCGCGGCCGGCACCGGGCCGGCGGCGTGGACGCTGGGCAAGTTCGCCGCACTGGGCGGCGAACAGGATACCAACGACGCGCGCAAGTTCATGTATCCGCCCGACGTCATCACCACCGGGGCCTACGATGCGGTGATGATCGGCAGTGGCGACCGCGAGCATCCGCTATACACCACCAGCACCACGCCGGGACTGGCCTACAACGTCGTCAACCGGTTCTACATGCTGAAGGACACCGCACTCACCGGCGGTTTGCCATCGACCTGGACGCCGCTGACCGAGAGCAGCCTGTTCGACGCCACCACCACCGAATATGCCGATGCGACCACCGCAAAAGGGTTCTACCTGACCCTGGGCGTCGGCGAGAAGGTGGTCAACGCGCCCCTCACCGTGGCCGGCTATACCTACTTCGGGACCAACCAGCCAAGCGTTCCCAAGGCCGGCGCCTGCTATCCCGACCTTGGCACTGCCCGCGGGTATGCGGTGTCGTTCCTGACCGGCAAGGGCATCAACAACAACCGCTATGTGGTGTTCAACAATGGTGGCCTGCCGCCGTCGCCAGTGTTCGGCGTGGTTGCCGTTACGGACAAGTCGGGCAACACCAGCAACGTGCCGGTGCTGATCGGTGGCGGCAATCAGACCGGTCCCGGAGGCGGCGACAATACTTCGTCGCTGGGCGCGCAGAAGATCTCCCCGCCCGGCATCGGCAAGCGCAAGCGCACCTACTGGTACACCCAGACCGACAGGAAGTGAATGCCGATGGCGCTGCCGCGCTAGCGTGATGACAGCGCCGCCGCGTCCGTGTCCGGCGGCTCCTGCCACCACCCACCACCCAGTGCCTGCAACAGCGCCGCCGAATCCGCCAGCCGGTCGGCGCGCGCCTGCGCCAGTTCCAGCGCGGCCTGGCGCGACTGCCGCTCGGCGTCCAGCAGCGCCAGCTGGCTGACGCCGCCAAGGCGGTACTGTTCCGACACCACCGCCAGCGTATCGCGCGCCTGGCGCGCGCTGTCGGCGCGTTCGCGCAGCGCGGCGGCGTCGGCCTCGAGCGCGCGCAGCGCGTCGGCGACATTCTGCAGGCCCTGCAGCACGGCCTGCCGGTACGCGGCCAGTGACTGCTCGTACGCCGCTTGCGCCGCGCGCTTGCGCGCCTGCAGCTCGCCGCCGCGGAATACCGGCTGCACCAGGCCCGCCGCCAGGCTCCACACGTTGAGGCTGCTGAACAGGTCGCGCGCCGCGGTGGCCTGGGAGCCGCCGCTGGCGCTCAGCGTGACCTGCGGATAGAGGTTGGCGGTGGCCACGCCGATATTGGCCGAGGCCTGGTGCAGCAGCGCCTCGGCCGCGCGGATATCGGGCCGGCGCCGCGCCAGCGTCGCGGGCAGGCTCACCGGCAGCGTGTCGGGCAGGTGCAGGGCATCGAGATGGAATTCCGGCAGCGCCGCTGACGCCGGGGTCTGGCCCGTGTAGACCGCGAGCTGGTGCCGGGTGGCATCGAGCTGGCGCTGCAGCGCCGGCACCAGGGCCTGGGTTTGCGCCAGCTCCGCGCGCCGGCGCTGCACCTCGACGCGTGCGACGCCGCCCGCGCGCAGGCGCCCCTCGGTGATGCC
>JABFVP010000282.1 GCA_013362725.1 Cupriavidus sp. | reverse complement strand
AGCGCGTCACCAGCCGCCACAGCAGCGGTACTATCCAGAAAGTCGAAAACCCGAACCAGCCCAAACCCATTATCGACATGCCATCTTCAAAACACCGGGCAGCGATTGTAGCGGTTATGACAGTCGGCGATTGAGTCGGAAAGCGCAAATATTCGTAACGCGGCGCTTTTTCAACGCCATTGCGCAACGATGCCAGGACGATCGCGGGCCCATTCACGACCGCGCCATGGTCTCGCTGGCCATTGGCGTAGCCGCGCCGCGCTACCATTGGGCAAACCGCCATCGCATCGCGGCGTGCCGCCCTCCCCTTCTGCCCACGCTCCATGCCAATCCATTACGCCAGGCTGCGCATCCTCGTCGTCGAAGACCATCCATTCCAGCGCGCCGCCGCCGAGGGCCTGCTGCGCCATGTCGGCGTGCAGGCCCTGACCAGCGCGCACAACGGCATGCAGGCGGCCGAGCTGCTGGCGCGCGAGCCGTTCGACGTGGTCCTGTGCGATATCGAGATGCCCGGCTGCAATGGCCCCGAGCTGATCGCCGAGCTGCACCGGCGCGGCCCGCGCGCCTTCGCCGGCGCGCCGCCGGTGTGGGTGTGGGTCACGGCGCTGGCCGAAGACATCCTCGATTCGAACCGCGGCCTGGCGCACGCCGCCGGCATCCCGCGCGTGCACGCGCTGCGCAAGCCGCTGGTGCCCGATGCGCTCGAAGTGATCCTGGCCGATGCGCTGGTGCGCCAGGATGCCGAAGCCGGCGTTCCCGCCTGGGCCCCCGACGCCGAGGAGCTGCTCGCCGCGACCCGCGCCGGCACCGACCTGCTGGTCATGCTGCAGCCCCAGCACGATATCGCCAGCGGCCGCCTGGCCGGGGCCGAAGCGCTGGTGCGCTGGCGCCATCCCGAGCATGGCCTGATGCCGCCCGACCAGTTCATCCCGCAGCTCGAGGCGCTGGACGCGGCCGACCCGGTGTTCTTCCTGGTCGCGCGCCAGTGCCTGGCGGCGCAGCAGCGCCTGCGCGCCGCCGGCGTGGAAATTGCGATGGGCCTGAACGCGTCGGCGCAGACGCTGTGCCGGCCGGGCGTGCTGGAATCGTTCGAGTCGCTGGTTGCCGCCAGCGGCGTACCGCGCCAGGCGCTGACGGTGGAGCTGACCGAGGGTTACCCGGTGCCCGACACGCTGGCGCTGTCGGTGGCGCTGAACCGGCTGCGGCTGCTCGGCTATGGCGTGGCGATCGACGATTTCGGCGTGGGCATCGCCACCCTCAAGCTGCTGGCGGACCTGCCGTTCACGCAGCTGAAAGTGGACCGGTCGTTCGTCGCCGAAGTCGACGGGCACGGCCAGCGCGCCACGATCTGCCGCAGCATGATCGGCCTGGCCCGGGAACTGGGGCTGGAATGCGTGGCCGAGGGCGTCGAGACCGACGCCCAGCGCGCCGCGCTGATGGCCTTGGGCTGTCCGCTCGGCCAGGGCTACCTGTGGTCGGCGCCCAGGCCGGCCGAGGCCTTCGTCGCGGACGCGATCGAGCGGGCGACGGCAACGCCTGCGGCCTGATCCGCGCAGTCGCCGGCCCTACTGCCCGGCCCGGAACGGATACTTGGCGAAGATCTGCGCCACGGTCCTGTCGATGCGCTGCTGGGCGCTGGCCTTGTCGCTGGTGTCGACGCTGCCGACCGCCACGCCTTCCCACACCAGCTTCATCTGGCGCCGATCGACCAGGTCGATGTTCACGGTGCCCTCGGTATAGCGGTAGACGTCGTTATAGAAGCCGTAGCCCGGCCACGGCGCATACAGCCCGCCGCGATAGCCGTAGTAGCCCATCATCGGCGCGGGTGCGGGGCTGACCTCGACCTTTTCCTGCAGCCTGGCATTGAAGTTGACCAGCAGGTCCGGCGCCTGCGCCGCGTAGCGGTAGCCGCGCGCGCGCAGTTCGCGCTGGACCGCGGTCTTGAAGTACTGGGTGGTCAGGCTTTCATAGCCGGCGCTGTCGGTGCCGGGATGCTCGACGAAGCCGAAGGTGCGGTAGGCGCTGAAGTCCGTCGCGCGGTTGTAGTCGGTCTTGATGTCGGGCACGCTGGCGCAGCCCGCCAGCAGCAGCGCCGCGACCGCCGCGGGGATCGTTCCCCGGAATGTTACCCGGACTCCGACCGGGAAGAGTTGCCGGAACGCATTCACGATACATCTCCAGGAATTGGCGGCGGCGCGCGGGCCTTGCGGGACGCGCTAGTTGAGCTTGCCGTTGATCCCGCCCACGCAGAGCCGGCCAGCCCCCAGCAGCGCCACCGCCAGCGCCGCCCCCAGGTACATGCCTTGCAGCTCCAGGGCCCAGCCGCCGGTATCCGCCAGCATGCCGAGTTGCTTGGTATGCACCAGCCCCAGTGCAAACAGCATGTTGAGGGCAACGACAACCGCCGCCAGCCGGCTCCACAGCCCGATGATCAGCAGGATCGGCGCCACCACCTCACCAATGTAGACACCGTAGGCCAGCCACGCCGGCAAGCCGGCATCGGCCACCACCTTCGACACAAAACCGATGCCCGACGCGCCAGTCAGCTTGGCGATGCCGTGCATCAGGATCAGCACGCCAAGCACGATGCGCAGCAGCGCCTTGCCCAAGTCCTGGGAACCCTGAGAGCCACCCATGGCCGTCCTCCTTGCCGTTGTTTATTCGAAGCGGTTATCGACCCGTGCGCCTTTGCCCTCACGCGCAGCGTCGCCCCTGTACCTTAGTGCGAGGCGGCGTGAACGTAAAGCCGCAAATGCGCGACCCGGGCGGGCGTCGATGCGGCCGGCACCGCGCCGTGCCGATCACGCCGCCAACGCTAGACCACGCGGTGCATCGCCGGCGTGCGCGGCTGCTGCATGCCGACCTTGTGCGCGCACTCGGGCAACACCTCGCCCAGGAAGTCAAGGAAGCGCCGGGTGGCCGGCGTCACGCCCTTGCGCGACGGGAACACCGCGTGCAGCGTGCCGACCGGCATGTCGTACTGCGGCAGCACCAGTTCCAGCTCGCCGTTCTCCAGCGCCTCGCGGCAGAACATGCGCGGCAGCATGGCCACGCCGACGCCGGCAATCGCGGCCTCGCGCAACAAGGCGAATTCGTCGGTGACCAGGCGCGGATCGTAGGCGATCTGGATCGAATCGCCGGTCTTGCAGCGCAGGGTCCAGACATGCTTGCCGTCGTGCGGCTGCTGGCCCACGCCCGGCATGCCGTCGAGCGCCTGCGGCGTGCGCGGCCGGCCGATGCTGTCCAGCAGCGCCGGGCTGGCCACCAGCATCAGTTCGCTTTCGCCAAAGGTGCGCACCGCCAGGCTGGAGTCTTCCATTACCTCGCGCACGCGCAGCGCCAGGTCGAAGCCCTCGCCGATCACGTCGACGCGCCGGTTGGTGGTTTCCAGCTCGATCCGCACCGCCGGGTTGGCGCGCATGAAGTGGCCGATCGCCGGTGCCAGCAGGATCTGGGCGATGGCGATCGGACAGCTTACCCGCAGCGTGCCGCCCGGCTGCTCGCGCGCCTGTTCGATGACCTCGCGCGCGGCCTCGGCCTCGTTCAGCATGGCGCGGCAGCGCTCGTAGAAGGATTCGCCCAGCGGGGTCACGCGCACCTGGCGCGTGGTCCGGCGCAGCAGCTGCACGCCCAGGTCGCGCTCGAGCTGGGCGATGCGCCGGCTCAGGCGCGACTTGGGCACGCCGGTGGCGCGGCTGGCCGCGGAAAAACTGCCGTGCTCGACCACTTGGGCGAACAGCGAGAGGTCGTTGAGGTCTTGCATGGATGGCTCCGGAGTCACGCGGATAGCCCCGCAATCCGGCGGCAATGCCGCCCGGCATGGCGTTGCATCGGTAGAACAATCATTTGCATTTTGCCTCACTACCGATACCAATGGCCAGCCGCTATCTTTCCTTCATCGCAACCGCACCCTTGTGGAGAAAGACATGAACATCCTGCAGATCGATTCCAGCGTCCTCGGCGACAACTCCGTTTCGCGCAGCCTGACCGCCAGCGTGGTGGCCGACCTGGTCGCCGCCAACCCCGGCGCCACCGTAACCGTGCGCGACCTGGACCAGGACGCCCCGGCGCACCTGTCGGGCAACCTGCTGCCGGTGCTGGGCGGCCCCAAGGACGGCCTGAACGCCGTGCAGCAGGCCGAACTGCAGCGCACCGAGCAGTGGCTGGCCGAGTTCCTCGCCGCCGACGTGCTGGTGGTGGGCGTGCCGCAGTACAACTTCAGCATCCCCAGCCAGCTCAAGGCCTGGATCGACCGCATCGCGCAGGCCGGCCGCACCTTCAAGTACACCGAGAACGGCCCGGTGGGCCTGGCTGGCGGCAAGCGCGTGATCGTGGTGTCGTCGCGCGGCGGCGTGCGCCAGGATGCCAACGAGCTGGACCTGCACGAAAAGACCGTCGATATCGTGTTCCGCTTCCTGGGCATCACCGACATCACCTACGTGCGCGCCCACGGCCTGGCGATGGGACCGGAGTTCCGCGAAGCCGGCCTGGCCAGCGCCCGCACCGAGATCGCGGCGCTGAACGACGCCAGCCGCCTGGCGGCCTGAAGCCGACCCGGGCCGCGGGGCCGGCGCTGTAGGACGGCGCCGGCTCGCCCCGGGACCGGATCGGGTCTATGATGGTTCGGGGCGCTACGGCGCCCCGCGTGCCAT
>JABFVP010000603.1 GCA_013362725.1 Cupriavidus sp. | reverse complement strand
GTACTTGTCGGTCTGCGCGTCGTAGGCCATCGGGTGCGTCAGGCGCCCGTGCTGCTCCAATTCATAGTCGGTCTGCGCCATCAGCGACGTCACCGTGTGCTGCGCGAAAAACTCAGGCGTCACGCGCAGGCTGGTCGACTCGGCCGCCACCGCCTTGACCCCGTTCTCGCAGAACTCGAAGGTCGATGCATGCTGGCGGTCCGGCCAGGCACAGCCGGGGCAGTCGAAGCCATCGGCCTGGTTCTGCTTGAACAGCATCTTGTAGTTGCCGCCGGCCACCTTCTCCTTGATCAGGTTGATGGCAACGTACTTCAGCGCACCCCAGCCGGCGGCGGGATGGGTATAGGGGGCGATGTGGCCAGCTTCAGGCTTGGGGGTGCTCATTGGCGTGGTGTCCTGTAACGAGGGGCGCGGTCCGGTCCGTCCTGCATTGCGGGGCCAGGACGGCCGGTTCGTTGCGGTGACACCAGAGTAGATTTCCGGCGGGGTGGCCGGTGTGTACAAATTGGCGGGCAGGCAGGGAGTACAGTGTTGCGTTGCGGGATCGGGACCAACAGATCGAAAGCGGACGGGGCGCTCTACATTACCTCCACCGCAAGAAGGAAGCCCTCTTGTCTCCATAACAGGATGCCCGTTTCTGGCACTGCCACGACGGGCGCCCTGCCTGACTCCGCTGCCGAGTGCAGCAAGGTTCGCGCCCATCAGCAATTGGTATCGCAGGACCATGCCCCAAGGTGTACAACCATGATCAAAGACCATGCGCTGGCGCACAAGGACTTCTCATGGACAAGCAACGACTGGAAGCATTCAGTGACGGCGTGATTGCAGTCATCATCACGATCATGGTTCTGGAAATGAAGACCCCGCACGGCGTCGATCTCGATGCGTTAGCGCCTGTGCTGCCGGTGTTCCTGAGCTACGTATTGAGCTACGTCTACGTCGGCATCTATTGGAATAATCATCACCATTTGTTCCGCCTCGTCGAGGACGTCAACGGACCGATCCTCTGGGCCAACCTTCACTTGCTTTTCTGGCTTTCGCTGGTCCCGTTTGTGACCGGATGGACTGCCGAGAACCATCTTTCGCCATGGCCGACGGCGCTGTATGGGGTGGTTTTGATGATGGCCGGGATTGCCTACTACATCCTGACGCATGTGTTGATCCGGCATCATGGGGAAGACTCGCCGTTGTCCGCGGCGATCGGGCGCGATTTCAAGGGGAAGCTCTCGGTCGTCCTGTATGCCGCGGCCATTGTGCTTTCGTTGGCCATCCCGTGGGGCGGGGTTGCCATTTATGTCCTGGTCGCAATCATGTGGATCATTCCGGATCCGCGCGTGGAGAAGCGCATCGATCACTGACAAGCCCCACCCCGGAACTCTTCTTGCGAGTCGGGCGCTGCGGGCGAACGAAATGCGGGATCGAACCGGTGCATGACCACGGGCCGCGGCACCGGCCTCGCCCTTGGCCATCATTCCATCTTGAGTCCCACTGTCCGGGTCATGGACTGGTAGGTCGGCCAGGTGCGCCCGATGAACCGTTGCAGCGCTTCGCCGGTCAACGGCGTGTCCTGGCTGCCAAGCTGCTCGCGCACATTCCTGACGGCCTCCGACTCCGTGACCGACTGCCGTACCAACGCCGCCAGGCTGGCGACGATGTCGGCAGGCAGCCCGGCGGGTCCCAACAGCATGTTGCATTCCGCCAGATTGCTGAAAACCGGGTCGGAGATGCCTTCATCGGCCCAGGTCGGTACCCCGGGCAGCTTGGCGGAGCGCGGCCCGGAGATCACCAGCAGCGGCTTGAGCCCGCCGGACGCCAACCCACCTGACATGCCGAGCAGCGAACCGGCGCCGATATCGATATGTCCGGCAAGCAGGTCGCCGATCATCGCCCCCGTGCCCTTGTAGTTGATGATGTCGAGCTGGGCCCCGGTCAGCTTCTTCAGCTGGGCCACCATCAGTTGCCAGCCCGAGCCGATGCCGTAGTTGCCGACGCTGACCGGCCGCTTCTGCGCCAGCGCGATCAGTTCCTTGAAGGTGCTGGCGGGCAGCCCCTTGGTCGCCACCATCACGCCGACGCCGGTACTGATCGACGCGACCGGAGTGAGGTCGCGCGACGGGTCGATGGGCGGCTTCTTCAGCAGCACCGGCGCCTGCGCCAGCTGGCTGTGCAAGGTACAGAGCAGCGTGTATCCGTCGGGCCTGGCACGGGCCACGGCCTCGGCGGCGATCATGCCGATGCCGCCTGGCTTGTTTTCAACCACTGCCGGCACCTTGAGCCTGGCGGAGAAGAACTCGGCGAACGCGCGCGCAGTGCTGTCGTTGGACGAGCCCGGCGCCTGCGCCGCGATGATGCGGATGGGACGCGAGGGCCAGTCGTTGGCAAGCGCGTGGCGTGGCAGCAGCCAGGGCAGCACAGCCGCCCCCGCCGCGGCGCCGAGCAGTTGGCGCCGGCGCAGGTTGACGGTATCCGCGGGCAAGTCGTTGCCCGGACCAGGTATGGAATGCATGGGTCTTCTCCCGAATGCTTCATCCCGCGCTTGCGATGGGCCGCGGGCACCCTGGCCGCGGCAATGCGCCACGGCCGGCACGGATGGCATGCCGCTACATGCCGATCAGGTCGGCGCGCTGCACCAGGTTCCTGACGATGCGGACCGAGGCGATGTCGATCATCTTGCCCTCGTACTGGACCGCGCCCAGGCCTTGCGACAGCGCTTCGTCATAGGCGCGGATCATGTCGCGGGCACGGGCCACGTCGGCAGCGGCCGGCGAGAACACATCCTGCGCGAGTTCGACCTGCGACGGATGGATGGCCCACTTGCCGACCATGCCGAGGATCATGGCGCGGCGCGCTTCCTCGCGGAACGCGTCGGGGCTGCGGAAGTCGGCGAACGGGCCATCGACGGCGTCGAGCCGGTGGGCGCGCGCGGCAATCGTCAGCCGCTGGCGCTGGTAGTGCCAGATGTCGCCCGGATAGCCGCCGCTGCCGCCAATGTCGCGCATCGACACGCCCTGGCTGGCCGAGTAGTCGCCCATGCCGAAGATCAGGCATTCCAGCCGCGGCGTCGACGCCGCGATGGCCTCGACGTTCATCATCGCCTCGACCTCTTCGATCAGCACGTCGATGCCGATGCGGTGGCGCAGGCCGAGCTTCTTCTCCATCATCGACAGCAGCTTGTCGACGAACTGCACATCGGCCGCCGACATGGCCTTGGGCAGCATGATCACATCGAGGTTGCGGCCGGCGCCTTCGACCACTTCGATGATGTCCTCGTAGGCGTACTCGGTGGTCAGGTCGTTGATGCGCACGCAGCGCGTGGTGCGGCCCCAGTCGAGCCCGTTGAGCGCATCGACGATCTTGCGCCGGGCCGGGCGCTTTTCGCTGGGCGCGACGGCGTCTTCCAGGTCGAGGAAGACGAAGTCCACGCCCATGCCCGCGGCCTTGGCCATCATCTTCTCGCTCGAGCCTGGCACCGACAGCTGGCAGCGGCGTAGCCGCTTGATTTTCTCCTGCATGATGTTGTCTCCTGCTTGTTGTACTAGTGTTGTCTGTCAGACATGGCGGCGTGCCCCTACTGCACCACGCCCTGCGCGCGCAGCACCGCGATCTCGCCGGCATCGAAGCCGAGGTCGGCCAGGGTGCAGTCGGTATGCTCGCCGGTCATGGGCGCCCGATGCCGTACGCCTCCGGGTGTGGCGCTCATGCGTACCGGACTGCCGGCAATCGTCAGCGCGCGCGCTGCGCCGGGCTGCTCGGCCTCGACCAGCATCCCGCGGACGCGGAAATGCGGATCGTCAAAGATGTCGGCGGCATCGAACACCGGCCCGAACGGCACCTCGCCGCCCAGCATCCCGGCAAGCGCGCGCTTGGTGTGGCGCACGGTCCAGTCGGCGACCGCCTGCTCCACCTCGGCGCGGTGGCGAACGCGCAGTTCGTTGGTGGCAAAGCGCGGATCGTCGGCCCATGGCGGATGGCCCATCCGTTCCACCAGCAGCCGCCAGAAGCGGTCGTTCGGCACACCCAGGCTGATATAGCCATCGCTGGCCGGGAACAGCCCGAACGGGCACAGCAGCGGATGGCCGTTGCCCTCGGGTCCCGGCGCCTGCGCCGAGGCGCTGTACTGGAACACCATGCGCTCGCACACGGCCAGCACGGCGTCGACCATGGCCACATCGACGAACTGGCCGCGACCGGTGCGCTGCGCATGCCAGCACGCCGCCGCAATGCCGTAGGCCAGGAACATGGCGGGCACGATGTCGCCGACGCCGGGGCCGATCTTGGTCGGCGCGCCGCCGCGCTGCGGGCCGGTAATCCCCATGATGCCGCCCATGGCCTGCGCGACGGGATCATAGGCGGGCCAGCCGGCGTAAGCGCTCTCGCCGCTGCGCGGATCGCCGAAGCCGCGCAGCGCCGCATACACCAGCTTCGGGTTTTCCTCGGCGAGCCGCTCATAGCCCAGCCCGAAGCGCTCCATCACACCGGCGCGGTAGTTCTCGACCAGCACGTCGGCGCCGCGCACGAGCCGCAGCAGGGTTTCGCGCCCGGCCGGCTGCTTCAGGTCCAGCACCAGCGATTCCTTGTTGCGGTTGATCGAGCCGAAGTAGCCGCCAAACCCACCTGATTCCATCCGCAACGCGCCGTCGAGATGCGGGCCGT
>JABFVP010000460.1 GCA_013362725.1 Cupriavidus sp. | reverse complement strand
CGCCTGGGCCATGGTCAGCATCGGGGGACGGGAAGGTGCTGCGGCTTGGATCATGGTGCGATATGGGAAAGGGTTGGCCCATGAAAAACGGCCCGCGCATTGCCGGCACCCGCGCGCGGGGCTGGCAATCCGGGGACCGTGGATCGGGCCCGCAGCCTGATTGTAGCGAGTTGGACCGGACCCGGCACGCGGCGGCGCCGCAGCCACGTCCCGAAGCCCGCACCGCGCGCTTACAAGCCGGTGTGGCGGGCGATATAGGCCTTCACCTGCGCGGCGTCGGCCGGCATCACCTCGAAGCGCTGCGGCAGGCTCTCGATGCCCTCGAACTTCGCCGGGCGCTCCGGCTCTTGGCCGAGCGCTTCGCGGATGGTGTCGGCAAACTTGGCCGGCAGCGCGGTTTCCAGCACCACCATCGGCACGCCGGCGCTGAGATGCTCGCGCGCCACCTTGATGCCGTCGGCGGTATGGGTATCGATGGTGACGCCATAGCGCGACGACAGGTCGCGGATGGTCGCCAGCCGGTCCTGGTGCGTGCTGCGGCCCGAGACGAAGCCGAACTGGCGGATGCGGTCGAATTCCGGCGTGCCCGCCAGGTCGAAGCCGCCCTGCTCTTCCACGTCGCGGAACAGCGCCGCCAGCTTGCCGGCGTCCTGGCCCAGCAGGTCGAACACGAAGCGCTCGAAGTTCGAGGCCTTGGAGATGTCCATGCTCGGGCTGGAGGTGTGGTAGGTCTCGGCCGACTTGCGCACGCGGTAGGCGCCGGTGCGGAAGAACTCGTCGAGCACGTCGTTCTCGTTGGTGGCGACCACCAGCTTGTCGATCGGCAGGCCCATCATGCGCGCGATATGGCCGGCGCAGACGTTGCCGAAGTTGCCCGACGGCACGCAGAACGAGACCTTCTGGCCGGGACCGTCGGTCGCCAGCAGCCAGCCCTTGAAGTAGTACACCACCTGGGCCACCACGCGCGCCCAGTTGATCGAGTTGACCGTGCCGATCTTCTGGCGCGCCTTGAAGGCGTGGTCGTTCGAGACCGCCTTGACGATGTCCTGGGCGTCGTCGAACACGCCGTCGATGGCGAGGTTGAAGATGTTCGGGTCCTGCAGGCTGAACATCTGCGCGGTCTGGAACGCGCTCATCTTGCGGTGCGGGCTCAGCATGAAGACGCGGATGCCGCGCTTGCCGCGCATCGCGTATTCAGCGGCGCTGCCGGTGTCGCCGGAGGTGGCGCCGAGGATGTTCAGCTCCTGCCCGGCACGCGCCAGCGCGTACTCGAACAGGTTGCCGAGCAGCTGCATCGCCATGTCCTTGAACGCCAGCGTCGGGCCGTTGGACAGGCCCAGCAGCTGCAGCTTCGTGCCGCCTTCCTCGCCCAGCGTGCGCAGCGGCGTGATGTCGGCGGTGTTGTCGCCGGCGCGCGCGTTGCAGTACACCTCGGCGGTATAGGTCTTGCGCGTCAGCGCGCGCAGGTCTTCGGCAGGGATGTCGTCGCAGAACTTGCGCAGGATCTCGTAGGCCAGGTCGGCATACGGCAGCTTGCGCCACGCTTCCAGCTCATCGGCCGTGACCTGCGGATACTGCGCGGGCAGGTACAGGCCGCCGTCCGGCGCCAGGCCGCCCAGCAGGATCTCGGAAAACGATTGCGGCATCTCGTGGCCGCGGGTCGACTGGTATTTCATGACAATGGTCCGGTCCGGCCCTTAGTTCAGTTCTTCCATGCGCAGGCGCGTCACCGCGGACAGCACGGTGGGCAGTGCCTCGATCTTGGCGATGGCGGCGTTGACGTGCTTCTCGCGCGTGATGTGGGTCAGGATGATGATGTCGGTCTGCGGCTCGCCTTCGCGCGATTCCTTCTGCAGCATGGCGTCGATCGAGATGCCGCCCTCGGCCAGGATGCGGGTGATCTCGGCCAGCACGCCGGTCTCGTCGGACACGCGCATGCGCAGGTAGTACGAGCTGTTGATTTCTTCGATCGGCAGCACCGGCACGCTCGACAGCTCGTCCGGCTGGAATGCCAGGTGCGGCACGCGGTGCTCGGGGTCGGCGGTGTGCAGGCGGGTCACGTCGACCACGTCGGCGATCACTGCCGAGGCGGTCGGCTCGGCGCCGGCGCCCTTGCCGTAGTAGAGCGTGGCGCCCACGGCATCGCCCTGCACCAGCACCGCGTTCATCGCGCCTTCCACATTCGCGATCAGGCGCGTGGCCGGCACCAGCGTCGGATGCACGCGCAGCTCGACGCCGTCGTCGCGGCGGCGGGTGATGCCGAGCAGCTTGATGCGGTAGCCCAGTTCCTCGGCGTACTTGATGTCGGTGGCGGACAGTTTCGTGATGCCTTCCACGTGCGCGCGGTTGAACTGCACCGGCATGCCGAAGGCGATCGCGCTCATCAGCGTGACCTTGTGCGCGGCGTCGACGCCCTCGATGTCGAAGGTCGGGTCGGCCTCGGCGTAGCCAAGCTGCTGCGCTTCCTTCAGGACCACGTCGAAATCCAGGCCCTTGTCGCGCATCTCGGACAGGATGAAATTGGTGGTGCCGTTGATGATGCCGGCGATCCACTGGATGCGGTTGGCGGTCAGGCCTTCGCGCAGCGCCTTGATGATGGGGATGCCGCCGGCCACCGCGGCCTCGAACGCGACGATCACGCCCTTCTTGCGCGCGGCCTCGAAGATCTCGTTGCCATGCACGGCCAGCAGCGCCTTGTTGGCGGTGACCACATGCTTGCCGTTCTCGATCGCCTTGAGCACCAGCTCGCGCGCGATGCCGTAGCCGCCGATCAGTTCGATGACGATGTCGATGTCGGGACGGCTGACCACCGTGTTGGCGTCGCTGACGACTTCCACTTCCCCGTTGGTCAGTTCGCGCGCGCGTTCGGTGTTGAGATCGGCCACCACGGCAATCTCGATGCCGCGGCCGGCGCGGCGACGAATTTCTTCCTGGTTGCGCTTGAGCACGTTGAACGTGCCGCTACCGACGGTACCGATGCCGAGCAGGCCAACTTTGATGGGGTTCATGGACAAATCTTCTGAGTTGCTAAGGATGGGTTGCGGCGCGGCCGGCCGGATCAGGCCGCGGCCTTGCCGTGGCGTTTTCGGTAGGCCTCGAGGAAGCGCGCGATGCGGCCGATGGCCTCGCGCAGGTCTTCCTCGTGCGGCAGGAACACGATGCGGAAATGGTCGGGCCGGGCCCAGTTGAAGCCCGAGCCCTGCACCAGCATCACGCGCGTCTGCTGCAGCAGTTCCAGGAAGAACTGGCGGTCGTCCTGGATCGGGTACAGCTTCGGGTCCAGGCGCGGGAACATGTAGAGGGCCGCCTGCGGCTTGTTGCAGGTAACGCCGGGAATGGCGGTGATCAGCTCGTAGGCGAGGTCGCGCTGGCGGCGCAGGCGGCCGCCGGGGCCCACCAGCTCGCCGATGCTCTGGTAGCCGCCGAGCGCCGTCTGGATCGCCCATTGGCCCGGCACGTTGGCGCACAGGCGCATCGACGACAGCATGTTCAGGCCTTCGATGTAGTCGATGGCCGGACGCTTGTCGCCGGACACCACCATCCAGCCGGCGCGGTAGCCGCACGAGCGGTAGTTCTTCGACAGGCCGTTGAAGGTGACCGTCAGCACGTCGGTCGACAGCGACGCGATCGAGGTATGGGTGTTGCCGTCGTACAGGACCTTGTCGTAGATCTCGTCGGCAAAGATGATCAGGCCGTGCTCGCGCGCGATCGCGACGATCTCGAGCAGCAGCTCATCCGAATACAGCGCCCAGGTCGGGTTGTTCGGGTTGATGATGACGATGGCCTTGGTATGCGGAGTGATGCGCGCGCGGATATCGGCCGGATCGGGCATCCACTCGTTGGACTCGTCGCAGATGTAGTGCACCGGCGTGCCGCCCGACAGGCTCACCGCAGCGGTCCACAGTGGATAGTCCGGCGCCGGCACCAGCACTTCGTCGCCGGTATTGAGCAGCGCGTTGACCGCCATCACGATCAGCTCGGAGGCGCCGTTGCCCACATAGATATCGTCCAGGCCGACGCCCTCGATATTTTTTTGCTGGGTATAGTGCATGATCGCCTTGCGCGCGGCGAAAATGCCCTTGGAATCGGAATAACCTGCCGAATTCGGCAGGTTTCGCATCATGTCCTGCTGAATCTCCTCCGGCGCGTCGAAGCCGAATACGGCCAGGTTGCCGATATTCAACTTGATGATCTTGTGCCCTTCTTCCTCCATCTGCTTGGCCTTTTCCAGCACCGGCCCGCGGATGTCGTAGCAAACGTTATTGAGTTTGTTGGATTTCTGGATGGGTTTCACGGCGATGTCGGGCAAGCGTGGCGTGCCGCGGCGGCGGCATCGGACTGGGAATCGGGGCGATCTGACAGAATCTGAAAGAATGCGGAGGCGCCGTCCGCTGCGATGCAACGCAAACGTGGCAGACAGGAAGGCAAAAGCTATAATTTATCGGATTATGACAGACTTCGGCAGGGATTCTTGCATTGCAGCGTGCGCTGTCCGCGCGCACCGCGGCCGCCTGCCTGCTGTCTCCCATCCATGGCCCGTCCGGCCCGCCGGCCCTGCGCTTTGCGGACCGGCGCGCCAGCCCGCGCCGGCCACCGCCGAGATCCCCAAGTGAAACTCCACGCCGACCAGCCCCAGTCGCTCAACACCGTCACGGCCTACGGGCCCGGGTATATCGAAATCAACCTCGTGCGCCACACCAATTCGGTGCTGGTCATGCCGGAGGGCGAAGTCCGGCCCTGGCCGGTCGACCGCTTCGAAGACCTGGAGCCCGCGCACTTCGAGCAGCTGTCCGAACTGGGACCCGAAGTAGTGCTGCTCGGCACTGGCTCGCGGCTGCGCTTTCCGCACCCGCGCCTGACCGCGTCGCTGGCGCGCCGCCATGTCGGCGTCGACGCCATGGATATGCAGGCGGCGTGCCGCACCTACAACATCCTGATGGCCGAGGGCCGCAAGGTGGCGGCGGTGCTGCTGCTCGAGCCCGAGGCCGACTGACGCGGCACCCGGCGAAGTTGAGCAGTCGCCACGCTTGAAGTCCGCGCGAGGCGCCCCAATCTGCTCGCGCTGAGGCGGCAGCCCTTCTCCCGATTCCAACGATCTCACCGATCTCCTGCCCCTCCTCCAAGGAGCCACAAGCATGACCGTCAGTCTCAACAAGGCCATCCCCGACTTCAGCGCGCCGATGACCGGCGACGCCACCTTCCGCCTGGCCGACTACCGCGGCAAGACGGTGGTGCTGTACTTCTACCCGAAGGACAACACGCCGGGCTGCACCACCGAGGCCATGAACTTCCGCGATCAATACGAGGATTTCGAGAAGGCCGGCGTGCAGGTATTCGGCATCTCGCGCGACAGCCTGAGATCGCATGAAAACTTCAAAGCCAAACTGGAACTGCCGTTCGAACTCATCTCCGATGCCGACGACAATGTGTGCACATTGTTCGATGTCATCAAGATGAAAAAGCTGTATGGCAAGGAGCACCGCGGCATCGAGCGCAGCACCTTTGTCATCGACGGCAAGGGCCTCCTGCGACACGAGCTGCGCGGCATCAAGGTGCCCAACCACGTCGACGAAGTGCTGGAAATCGTGCGCGGCCTCTGACGCCCGCCTGCGCGCCGCTGCCCCCGCCGCTGCCCGTAATGGCTTCGATCCGGACGTGGCAAACGTTGGCAAACCCAATTGCCAAACCCAAAGCCTTCAGATACATTGGCCCGTAATGAGTTCAGATTCCGGATGCCACACTGTTTCGACTCCCCGGCCCAGGCGCTTCCTGCCACAGGCCGGTAGCGGACCTGCCATGTCGGCAGTCCGCCCAAGAGCCGCCACCCCTGTTCCGCAGGCATGGCGGCTTTTTTGTTTGCAGCCGCTTCTGCCCTCATCTTTGTCCGCGCCGGGCGCCGCGCGCATGCATGCCCCGGCCTGGCTCCGCCACGCCGCCTTGAACATGTCGCACGCTGCCGATGCCGCGCGGCACCGCCGACCGGACATCCCCGCCCCCTTCTTGTCCCCCTGAAAGGAAAGCCAAGCATGCCGCTGCCTACCATGCCCGCCAAGCCTGCCCAATTGCTGGACCCGAGCGAGTTTGCTCCGGTTTCCGCGGTGCCTAAGGCCAAAGCCGCCACACAGGGCAAGAAACCTGTGCCGGCGCTCGAGCGCGTGGCATTGCTGGAAACCGGCGACACCCAGGCGCCCGAAGTCAAGGCCCGCGCCGCTGGCGGCACCCGCGCCCGCAGCTCCGAAACGCCCGCCGTATCGACGCCGTCCGTCAGCGCCGCGCCGGTGAGCCTGGTCAAGCCGTCGACCGGCACCACGCGCCGCGCGCGCAAGGCCGAAGGCCCGAGCAAGCTGTTCGTGCTCGACACCAACGTGCTGATGCACGACCCGGCCTCGCTGTTCCGCTTCGAAGAGCACGACATCTACCTGCCGATGATGACGCTCGAAGAACTGGACAACCACAAGAAGGGCATGAGCGAAGTCGCGCGCAACGCGCGCATGGTCAGCCGCACACTCGACTCGCTGGTGGGCGGCACCGACGGCGTGCTCGACGAAGGCCTGTCGCTGGCCAGCCTGGGCAACCGCGACGCGCAGGGCAAGCTGTTCTTCCAGACGCGCCTGAACGATATCAAGCTGCCCGAAGGCCTGCCGCAGGGCAAGGCCGACAACCAGATCCTCGGTGTGGTCAGCGCGCTGCAGCAGCAGCATCCCGAACGCCAGGTGGTGCTGGTGTCGAAAGACATCAACATGCGCATCAAGGCGCGGGCACTGGGCCTGCCCGCCGAAGACTACTTCAACGACCAGGTCCTCGAAGACAAGGACCTGCTCTACGCGGGCGTGATGCAGCTGCCCGGCGACTTCTGGGCCAAGCACGGCAAGGGCGTAGAGAGCTGGCAGGACCCCAAGTCCGGCGCCATGTTCTACCGGCTCACCGGACCGCTGGTGCCGTCGTTCCTGGTCAACCAGTTCGTCTACCTCGAGCCCGTGGACGGCAGCCTGCCGCTCTACGCGCAGGTCAAGGAGATCAATGGCAAGACCGCGCTGCTGCAGACCCTGAAGGACTACACGCACCACAAGAACAACGTGTGGAGCGTGACCGCGCGCAACCGCGAGCAAAACTTCGCGCTCAACCTGCTGATGAACCCGGACATCGACTTCGTCACGCTGCTGGGCCAGGCCGGTACCGGCAAGACGCTGCTGGCGCTGGCGGCCGGGCTGGAGCAGGTGCTCGACCAGAAGCTCTACAACGAAATCATCGTCACCCGCGCCACCGTGCCGGTGGGCGAGGATATCGGCTTCCTGCCCGGCACCGAGGAAGAGAAGATGCAGCCATGGATGGGCGCCTTCGATGACAACCTCGAAGTGCTGCAGAAGAGCGACGACAGCGCCGGCGACTGGGGCCGCGCCGCAACGCAGGAACTGATCCGCTCGCGCATCAAGGTCAAGAGCATGAACTTCATGCGCGGCCGCACCTTCGTCAACAAGTTCGTCATCATCGACGAGGCGCAAAACCTGACACCCAAGCAGATGAAGACACTGGTGACACGCGCCGGCCCGGGCACCAAGATCATCTGCCTGGGCAATATCGCGCAGATCGACACGCCTTACCTGACCGAGGGCTCGTCGGGCCTGACCTACGTGGTCGACCGCTTCAAGGGCTGGAGCCACAGCGGCCATGTCACGCTGGCGCGCGGCGAGCGCTCGCGCCTGGCCGACCACGCCGGCGACGTGCTCTGACGCGGACCGCGGGCCCGGGCACCCTTCCATGCGGAAGGGGCCCGGGCCCGCGGTCGTGAGCGGCAAACGCAATGCGGCTATGATGTCCCGCACGTCCGCTTGTTGTCCCGCACCCTAACTGGAGGCGTCGATGAACCCACAGCATCTCCGCCGGGCCGCGCTGATCGGCGTCGTCATGGTACTGGCCGGACCGCTTCAGGCGCACGCCGCGGCTGACGAACTGGTGATCCGCACCATGGGTCCGGTCAGCTATGTCTGCGGCGGCGTCGCCGAAGACGAGCGCCAGGCGCTGGCCGCGCGCGAGAAAGATTTCAATATCGGCATCCTGTTCACGCAGGGCACCGCGGGCGAGTTCCTGTCCGATGTCGCGGTCAAGCTGGTGCGCGACGAGCAGGAAGTCGCGACCTTTCGTGCCGTCGGGCCCCGCTGCCTGATACGTGCGCCCGAAGGCAGCTACAATATCGAGGCCAGTTACAAGGGCCAGGCCAAGTCGATCAAGGTCAGCACCGGTACGCGCGACGCCCAGCTACGCTGGTAGCGGCAAGGCTTGCGGTGCGCCGGCAGGCCGGCGACCGGAATCCAGCGATGCCACTGCGCCTTACCCGTAGTTCTTCCAGTCCTTCCGCATTTTCCCGCCCGCTTGCCCGGGCCGGCCTGCCGCTGCTGTGCGCCGCTGCATTGTTGCTGGCGGCGTGCGCCAGCTCCCCACCCCCTCGCCATGGCAGCTTGCCGCGTGTGACCGGCAAGCCCATGACCGATCCCAGCGCCGGGCTGGAGGAAATCTCGATCCAGGCGATGTCGCTGGTCGGCACCCCCTACCGCTACGGCGGCAACACGCCCGATGCGGGCTTCGACTGCAGCGGCCTGGTGCGTTATGTGGTCGCACGCGCGGCCAACGTCAGCTTGCCGCGCACCACCGAGGCCATGGGCACGCGCGGCAGCTCGCTCGACCGCAGCGAAGTCGCTTCCGGCGACCTGGTGTTCTTCAACACCACGGGGCGCGCCAACTCGCACGTCGGCATCTACGTCGGCCAGAACCGCTTTGTCCACGCGCCACCGTGCGGCTGGAGGATATGAGCAAGCCCTACTGGGCCTCGCGCTACAACGGCGCGCGGCGCGTGGTGGCCGGTGCGGTCAACCTGCCGCCGGCGCCGGCGACACCGGTGCCCGCGCCCGTTCCGACGCCCCTGGTGCCCGAGCCCGCCCCGCTGCCCGACGACGACGATCCCATCGCCGCCTTCGCCGACCGCTGAGCGACCGGCGGGGGCCAATAAAAAAGGTGCATCGCCGATTTCCGGGGGAGGGTAGGCGGTCCAAATGGCCGGGTCCGGCAAGAAGCTGGCGCCGCGCATCCATCGATTGTGCGCTTGGCCCTGCCGTGCCCTTCTGCTATACCTGCAGACGATGTCACGCAGGAGGTTACCCATGCCGCTCGTTGTCCGACCTGCAAGCGCTGGCGAACTGGCACGCGCCGAAGAACTAGTTACTAGCAGCATCAACGACCTGACCGTCCGCCACGGTTTCGGGCCGATCGCCACGTCGCGGTCTCCGGATTTCCAGGTCTTCTGCCTTCAGGACGACCCACGCGGGGTGTGGCTGGCAGAAGAGAACGGCGAGATTGTCGGCTTTGCCCTGAGTTGGGTTTGCGGCCGGCTCTGGTTTCTGGCGGAACTCTTCGTTGCGCCCGGCCGGCAGGGACAGGGCATTGGCAATGAACTGCTGGACCGCACCATGCAGCATGCGAGCGAGTCCGGTGCGACCGAAAAGAGCCTGATTACCTTCGCCTTCAACGTCGTGTCCCAGGGGCTGTACGTGCGGCATGGCCTATTTCCACGCGTGCCCATCCATTTGTGCAGTGCCGAGCGTGAGTCATTGGTGCCTCATGTGCAGGATTCCGCGCTTCGCGCGACACCAATCCAGTCGACAGCCGCCGATCTAGAAATGCTGCGGCAGCTAGACGTCGCAACCCTGGGTGTTTCGCGCGAGAAGCATCACCGCTACCTGCTTCGCGATCCCAGGATGAAAGGCGTTTTCCTTGAAGATGGAGGCGAGCGCGTCGGCTACGCGTACATTGCCGCAACGGGGCACATCGGTCCCCTGGCGGTCATGCACGCGCATGCGATGCCTGAGGCATTCCGTGCGGCGCTTGCGATGGCCGTCGCTGGGAACGCGAAGAAGATCTCGGTGTTCGTTCCCGGGATGAGCGAGGCACTGGCGATCGCGGCTAGCCACAGCATGCGATTCGCACTGCCGATGGTGCTGATGTCGACGCGCGACTACGGCGACTGGACGCGCTATCTCCCCCGAAACCCGGGCTTCATGTGAGGCACCGCTTCGGGCACCGGGACCCCGGGGCTGGAATATCCGCAGTGGGCAATTAGTGCCCCGGCCGCGGAAATCGGCGATGAACCACAAAAAAGCCAGGCGTTTGCCTGGCTTTTTGCATCGGCGGCTAGTGCCGCCTACAGGATATGACGCCCGATCCACCATGCGATCGCCGCCATGAAGGCCGACGCCGGAATCGTCAGCACCCAGGCCCACACGATATTGCCGGCCACGCCCCAGCGCACCGCCGACATCTTCTGCGACGAGCCGACCCCGACGATCGCGCCGGTGATCGTGTGCGTGGTCGACACCGGCACACCCAGCGCCGAGGCCAAGAACAGCGTCAGCGCGCCGCCGGTCTCGGCGCAGAAGCCGCCCACCGGCTTGAGCTTGGTGATCTTCTGCCCCATGGTGCGCACGATGCGCAAGCCGCCGAACAGCGTGCCCATGCCGATGGCCACGTAGCAGCTGACGATGACCCACGTCGGCGGCTGGCCGCCGGCCACCACATGGCCACTGGCGATCAGCAGCATCCAGATGATGCCGATGGTCTTCTGCGCGTCATTGCCGCCATGGCCCAGGCTGTACATCGAGGCCGAGACCAGCTGCAGACGGCGGAACCAGCGGTCTACGCGCGAAGGCGGTGTACGGAAGAATGTCCAGCCCACGATCACCATCATCAGCGAACCGAGGATGAACCCCAGCAGCGGCGAGATCAGGATGAAGGCCACGGTCTTCAGCAAGCCGCTGCCAACCAGCGCACCGGTGCCCGCCTTGGCCACCGCGGCGCCCACCAGGCCGCCGATCAGCGCGTGCGACGAGGACGAGGGGATGCCGTAGTACCAGGTGATGACGTTCCAGGCGATCGCACCTACCAGTGCGCCAAAAATGACGTAGTGGTCGACGATATTGACGTCGATGGTACCGGTCCCGACCGTGGCTGCCACCTTGAGGTGGAACACAAAGATCGCGACCACGTTGCACATCGCCGCCATCGCCACTGCATGGTGCGGCTTGAGCACGCCCGTGGACACCACCGTCGCGATCGAGTTGGCAGCGTCGTGGAAGCCGTTCATGAAGTCGAACAGCAGTGCCAGCGCCACCAGCAAGGCGATCACCCACAGGCTCATTTGTATGGTCTGCATGCCGATTGCCGCCTCAGGCGTTTTCCAGGACGATGCCTTCGATGATGTTGGCGACGTCCTCGCACTTGTCGGTGATCGTCTCGAGCTGCTCGTAGATCGCCTTCAGCTTGATCAGGCGCTTGACGTCGGTCTCGTCGCGGAACAGCTTGGACATCGCCGAGCGCATCACGCGGTCGGCCTCGGATTCCAGCTGGTCGATCTGCTGCGCGGTCTTCAGGATGGTGCTGGCGTTGCCCATGTCCTCGAGCAGGCCCACGGCGATCTTGACCTGATCGCAGCACTGCACGCAGATCGCGGCCAGGCGCAGCGCCTCGTCGGTCAGGTTGGTCACGTCATACAGCGAGATGGTCTCGGCCACGTCTTCCATCAGGTCCAGGATGTCGTCCATGGTCGTGATGAGCTTGTGGATCTCGTCGCGATCCAGCGGCGTGATGAAGGTCTTGTGCAGCAGGTCGATGGTGTCGTGCGTGATCCGGTCGGCCTTCTTTTCGGTGGCCTGGACGCGCCGGGCATGGGCCTCGGCGTTGGGCAGGTCGTTGACCAGGGCCTGCAGTTCATGGGCGGCGGTCACCGCGCAGTCGGCGTGCTGGTTGAAATATTCGAAGAACTTGCCCTCGGTGGGCATGAATCGGCCGAACATGGAATGTTCCTTGTGGCAGCGCGGTATCGCTGCGGATGGTGTTGCGGGATTAAGCGGACGCGAGCATGACCGCCGCGGATGGCGGCCGTCATCAAAGCGCAATATTTTACAGGGTTGGCGGGACATTGCCCGCGTATTTGGCACAAACGAGACGGGCAGGCGCGGCAAACGGCCGACCCGCTTGACTTCGTCAGGTGTCGTTGTCGAAGAAGGCCGGGCCGCCGCTGAAGTTGTCGAACTTCGTGAACTGGCCAAGGAAGGTCAGGCGCACGGTGCCGATCGGGCCGTTACGCTGCTTGCCGATGATGATTTCGGCGGTGCCCTTGTCCTGCGAGTCGGCGTTATAGACTTCGTCGCGGTAGATGAACAGGATCACGTCGGCATCCTGTTCGATGGCGCCCGATTCGCGCAGGTCGGACATCACCGGGCGCTTGTTGGGGCGCTGTTCCAGGCTTCGGTTCAGCTGCGACAGCGCGATCACCGGGCAATTCAGCTCCTTCGCCAGGCCCTTCAGGGAACGCGAGATTTCTGAAATCTCCGTGGCGCGGTTCTCGCCGCCGCCGGAGCCCGACATCAGCTGCAGGTAGTCGATGATGATCAGGCCCAGCTGCCCGCACTGGCGCGCCAGGCGCCGCGAACGCGCGCGCAGTTCCATCGGGTTCAGCGCCGGCGTCTCGTCGATGAACAGCTGGGTGTCGTTCATGCGCTGGATCGCATGCGTCAGCCGCGGCCAGTCCTCGTCGAGCAGGCGCCCGGTACGCAGCCGGTGCTGGTCGAGCCGGCCGACCGAGCCCAGCATACGCATGGCCAGCTGCGTGCCCGCCATTTCCATCGAAAACACCGCCACCGGCAGGCCCTGCTCCACCGCCACGTGCTCGCCGATGTTCAGCGAGAACGCGGTCTTGCCCATCGACGGGCGGCCGGCAACAATGATCAGGTCGCCCGGCTGCATGCCGCTGGTCATCTTGTCGAGGTCGATGAAGCCGGTCGGCACGCCGGTCACATCTGTGGTCGAATCGCGGTGATACAGCTCGTCGATGCGCTCCACCACCTGGGTCAGCAGCGGCTGGATTTCCTGGAAGCCCTTCTGCCCGCGCGAGCCCTCTTCTGCAATCGCAAAGACCTTGGATTCGGCCTCGTCGAGCAGCTCGCGCACCTCGCGCCCCTTGGGCGCGAAGGCGGCCGAGGCAATATCGTCGGCCACCGTCACCAGCTTGCGCAGCACCGAGCGCTCGCGCACGATTTCCGCGTAGCGGCGGATATTCGCCGCGCTGGGGGTGTTCTGCGCCAGCGAGTTCAGGTACGCCAGGCCGCCCACCTCTTCGGCCTTGCCGGCCACCTGCAGCATCTCGTAGACCGTGATCACGTCGGCCGGCTTGGTGGCGGAGATCAACCGGGCGATGCTCTGGAAGATCATCCGGTGGTCGAAACGGTAGAAGTCCGCCTCGGAAAGGAAGTCCGCGATGCGGTCCCAGGCGGCATTGTCCAGCAGCAGGCCACCCAGCACCGATTGCTCGGCTTCGATGGAGTGCGGCGGGACCTTGAGGTTATCGAGTTGGGGGTCGGCGACGGGCGCGTTCATGGGGAGGGATTATAACGGCGGGTGGACACACTTCGCCGGACATTTGGCGACGGCGCCGTCCAGCGCAGCCCGGCAACCCCGCGGCCAGGCAACAAAAAAGGCAGGAGCCGGGGCTCCTGCCTTCTTGCAATGCTTGCGGGGCTTCGGCCGGCGCGGTGCGCCGGCCAAGGCAGCGCGTCCTTAGACGCTCTCGCCCACCACCGACACGGTCACGTCGACCACGACGTCGGTGTGCAGCGCAACGCTGACCGGGTGGTCGCCAACGGTCTTCAGCGGACCATTCGGCAGGCGAACCTGCGCCTTTTCCAGCTTGTAGCCTTGGCCAGCCAGGGCTTCGGCGATGTCGGCGTTGGTCACCGAACCGAACAGGCGGCCGTCCACACCCGACTTCTGGCTGATCTGGACGTTCAGGCCGTTCAGCTTCTCGCCTTCGGCTTGCGCGGCGGCCAGCTTCTCGGCAGCGGCCTTTTCCAGCTCGGCGCGCTTGACTTCGAATTCGGCGATCGCGCTTTGCGTGGCGCGGCGAGCCTTCTTGCCCGGGATCAGGAAGTTACGGGCGTAACCGTCCTTCACCTTGACGATGTCACCCAGGTTGCCCAGGTTGACGACTTTTTCCAGCAGAATGATTTGCATCGTGTTCTCTCCTTGACGGACCTAGGGCCTGATCAGTTCTTGTGCAGGTCGGTGTACGGCATCAGCGCGAGGAAACGCGCGCGCTTGATGGCCGTATCCAGCTGACGCTGATAGTGAGCCTTGGTACCGGTCAGGCGGGCCGGCGTGATCTTGCCGTTGTCGCCGATGAAGTCCTTCAGGGTGTCCAGATCCTTGTAGTCGATCTGTTCGACGCCAGCCACGGTGAAGCGGCAGAAGCGCTTGCGCTTGAACAGCGGGTTCTGTTGCTGGAAGCGCTTCTTGTTCTTGTTGTCACGTTTGACGAATGCCATGATTCAATCCTTTTCGAATGCTTTACATCCAGTGATGTGAAAGACGAGAGCCTTGCTGTTGCGGTGCTTGCGGGCCAGGAATCCTTCGCAGTCGAGCAGCGTGCCGAGCGGTAGCCGCTCCAGACGCTGGCCAACCTGGCCGATTCCCATCGCAGCGATTGCAAACTCGACCTGCCGCGGCGTCTGTGCCTCGACGGCCTCGCCGCTGTACTGCAGGATGCAGTTCACGACGGGGACCCCGGCCGGGGTATAGCGCAGGGCATCGCGTTCTGCCAGGGTGGCGGCAAGCCGAAGCTGGTTCAACGCGGGGCCTCTTGCTGGTTGCAATCGTTGCGGTTTGCGCTCGCGCCCCGGCCGACGCTGTCAGCCACGGCGCGCACCGCAGTCCGCACTCAGGCGGCCTGGCCTTCGGTGGTCGTTTGCGCGGCCTTGCGGGCTTCTTCGCGCTGCACTTCCTTCAACATCGGCGAAGGTGCGGTCTCGGCCTTCTTGGTCTGCACGATCAGGTGGCGCAGGACGGCGTCGTTGAACTTGAACGCGTGTTCCAGTTCAGCCAGGGTCTCCTTGCCGCATTCGATGTTGAGGCAAACGTAGTGAGCCTTGGCCAGCTTCTGGATCATGTAAGCCATCTGGCGACGGCCCCAGTCTTCCACGCGGTGAACGTTGCCGTTCTGCGAGGTCACGAGCTGCTTGTAGCGCTCGATCATGGCCGGCACTTGTTCGCTCTGGTCCGGGTGGACGATGAAGACGATTTCGTAATGACGCATTGACGCTCCTTTTGGGATTAGCCACCCGGGCGTCACGAGTCCGGTGTGGCAAGGTTGAATAGCCTTAAATTATAGCCCGCCCCGCGTCAGCAACGCAAGCCGCTGATTTCACGGGCAAATCAGGCGCTGGCAAAGACCGCCTGCAGCCGCGCCGGGTCGCGCGCCCGTCCCGCATCCGCCGCCAGGGCCAGCGCAAGCAACACGCGCGCCTTGTAAGGATTGAGGTCCGCAGCAGACACGAACACACCGTCG
>JABFVP010000724.1 GCA_013362725.1 Cupriavidus sp. | reverse complement strand
CCACCGTCCTGTTGAACTCCAGCAGTTCCTGGATTCCCAGCGCCCGCTTGCGCGCAGCCTCCATGCGGTTGCCCGCCTTTTCGGCGTCCTCGGCCTGCTGCAGCAGCTCGGTCCCGACCTCCATGCGGGCCGCCGCAGTGGTCATTTCGATCACCTGGTTGGTTGGGATCGGCAGTTCTTCGCCCAGCTTCTTCGCCGCGCGCCCGATCTCGTAGTAGAGCTGCGTGAGCTGGCCGGCGTCATTGCGGGCGCCCGGGATCTGGCGCGCGATGCCCAGCATCGCATCCTCGTAGCTGACGAAGTCCTTGACCGCCTTGGCGATCGGCGTCAGCGTGGCCCCACCGGCCGCCATGGTCGTGACGCCAGCGCCCAACAGGGAGTTGCGGGCCGACATGCCCTTCTGGTACTGCGCCTGGGCCGCGGCGAGCTGCCGCTGGCGCTCCCCGACCGCTCGCAGGCGTGCTTCCTGTTGCGCCAGTGCCTGGCTGGCGGTGGCGATCTGCCCGCGCAGATCCCGCTGCGCCTGGCCCAGCGCCGACGTGCTAATGCCGGCGGCCTCGAGCCGGCCCCGCACGCCCTGCAGGCTGTGCTGCAGCTCGGCGCCGCGTTGCTTCAGGGCCTGGGCCTCCCGCACGGCCGACTGGAACGCCCGATTCATTGCCGCCGTGGGCTTCCCGGCCGCGTCGACCTCCTGCGCCAGTGCCTTGACGCGCGCCTGGGCTGCGCGCAGCTGGTTCTCGGCAATGGCCGCGTCCTTGGACAGCTTGCGGAAGCTGTCGATATTGACCTGCGCCCGATTCAGGTCCTTGAGCTGGTCGCGGGCGGCCCTGACCGACCGCGCCAGCTCGCCGCTGGTGCCCGTGATGACGCGAAACGGGCGCGTGACCTTGTCCACTGCCTGCAGCAGGACTTCCAGTTTCAGGTTGCGGGCTGTGCTCATTCGTCGATTCCGCTGCGTTCACGGGCGCGCGCGCGCCACTCCATCAGTTCGGCCACCTCCATCGCGTACAGATGGGCCGGTGGCCAGTGAAAGATCACTGCAACGTCTGCGATGGCGTCTTCGACTCGGTCGGGAAGTCCTCGCCCTTCGCGGACTTCGGCAGCAAAAAATTGCTCACCGCGGCGCCGAATTGTGTGAGGTCGGCCGGGTCCAGCCGGCTGACTTCGTGCTGGGTGAGGGTTGGGGTAGTAATGCGCGGCAGCACGGTATGCAGCGCGCTGACTTCCATGCGCATCAGGTCGATCAGGCTGCAGCCACGCAGTGCGCCGGATTCGGGCTTGCGGACTTCCACGCTAGTGATGGTGGTCTCGCCGCGCTTGATGGGTTCATCGAGGGTGATGGTGGTCTGGTTCATGGTCGGTATCGGAAGGAAGGTCGGAGGAAGTGCCGGGCCGGCGCGCGCCGGCCCCTGCGGTTACAGGCCCATCGCGCGGCGCTGCTCGGCGAGCCGGTCGACGCCGAACACCACCTCGATGAAGTTGACGTGGTCGATCTCGATCCAGACCTCGCTGTTCACGGTCAGCTTGAAGTAGCTGAGCGAGGACTTGACCTTGAACTGGCTGTTCTCGCCGGCCTTGGCATTGCCGAAATCCAGTTCGGTGTGGCGGCCGCGCACCACGACCTCGACCGCATCCACGGCGCCCGTATCGTCGCGCTGGTAGGCGCCCGCGAAGCGGACGAGGGCCGCATCAATGCCCGTGACGGCGTACTGCTTCAGCGGCTCGCGCATGAAGCCGCCGTAGGTGGTTTCCAGCTCCAGCTTCTCGCTGCCCAGGTCGATGTCGACGGGGCCGTTCATGCCCCCGCCGCGGTATTCCTCCACCTTGCGGACCAGCTTCGGGATGGTGATCTCTTCCACTTCGCCCACGTGGCTGACGCCGTCGGCGAAGACATTGAAGTTCTTGAGCTTGCGTGGCAGTGCCATGGTGATTCCTTGTCTGGTTGGCGGTTCGCGGTCAGACCTTCACGGAGTTGGCGAACTCCATCAGGTAGCGGTCGGTGATGCGCTGGCGCAGCTGCAGGTTTTCCAGCGGCGGCACAGGGGTGTAGTCGTAGTCGATGTACAGCTGGCCCGCCTTCAGCGAGTCGACGGTGTTGACGTCCGGATCGAACCATGCGCTGCCGCCCAGCAGGTAGCCCGCACGCACCAGAGCGCGGAACTTTCGGTTCAGGCCCTCGAGGATGTCGCGCACCATGGACGGCGTCATGGTCATGTCCACCGCCCAGAAATGTGCCTCGGCCATGGTGTCGGCGAGGACCTGTGCGGTGCGGGTGTAGTTCTCGAACGCGAACAGCGGATCGGCCGAGCACGTGCGCGAGCCCCAGAAGCGGAAGCCCTGGAAGTTGACCAGCGTGGTGACCTCGTTGCTGTTCAGGTCGCCGGCATCGGTGGCGGGGTCCTGCAGGTCCCAGAACACGTCCTTGGACAGGCCGGTGACGCCGTTGACGGCGACGTTGGACAGCGTCTTGTGCCAGCCCACTTCCTCATCGAGCTTGGCGCGCAGGCCCACCGCGCGCGCCGTGGCGAACAGCGTGCGTTCGGCATTGGCGGTGGTGTCCCAGCCGGTGAAGTCCGGCCAGATGGTCATCACTTCGCGCTGCCCGAAGTTCTCGCGGTAGGTGACTGCTTCTTCCTTCGTGTTGCAGCCGAATGCGGACACATAAGCGAAGGCGCGCAGCTTCTGCGCGATCGCCGCCAGTTCGGTGGCCACGGGCAGCTTGTCCAGGCCCGGCACGGCCAGGATCCGCGGCGTAACCCCAAGCCGGTTCTTGGCCGATTGCAGCGCCTTCATGCCGGTGAAGCGGCCCTGCGCGTTGGTCGTGCCGATCAGGTTGCTGGTCGTTTCTTCCGGCGTCGCGCCCTCGGCGACGCGGATCACGACGGTGAGAGCGTTGGCCTGGTCGGTGATGGCGTCCAGCGTCGGCGCGAGCGTGCCCAGGTCTCCGGCCTTGCCGAGCGCCTGCTGTGGGTTGGTCAGCAGTACGGGCGTGTCGAGCGGGAAGGCGGTGGCGTCCGCGTCCGACGCGGTGCAGACGATACCGGCCACGGCTGTGGCGATAGTGCGGATGGGGCGGGTGCCTTCGTTGATTTCGATGACACGGACGCCGTGGTGGTATTCAGTTGGCATGCAGTCCTCCGGGAATGGGCATACGAGTTGGGGTCGTGCCGGAAGGATGCCGCGCACGCGCGAGGGCTGTCGCGCTGCGCGTGTTGTGCCACTGGATGCGACAACAAGCAGGCCGCTAGGCGGGAGCGAGATCCGGAATGTCGTGCAGCGGTGGCAGCATCCACAGGTGCTGAGGCGTGACGCGGCGCACGACTTCAGACCGCAGCAGCGGCTGGCCAGCGGCTTCGAATGACCAGGCCACCAACTCCGAACAGAACCACGCATCGGCTGCCTGCCAGTCGCGGCGCAGGGCCAGCCCGAGCAGCGCGGTGTAGTCGTACGGCTTGCGGATCTGTGCCGCGGCGGCAGCCAGCACCGCGCCCGGATCCCGGGCCGGCAGGTCGACAAAGGCATGGTCGGCGGCGCGCGCGATCGCGTCCGGCAGCGCCGCGCGACGCACGCCATGCAGCGCTACCGCTTCGATGACGCTGTCGCCATCGACCAGGGCCACATGCGACCAGCGCGACCAGGTGACGGCGCGGATCGCAACCGAGAGCGGCCAGCGCGTGGTCGAGAACAGCAGGCGGACGGACTTCATGCCGGCCATCCTGCGCCGTAGTCGTAGGTCTGCACGTCGGCGAGCGTGGCGAGGGCGTCGACGGCGTCCTGGTGTTGCGCCGATGCTCCGTATGCCGCGCCTTCGCGGGCCATGATGGCCGCCTTCAGCTCTACAAACAGGTCATAAGTCATTTCCATGTAGCTGTTGTCGGCAGTGCGCCAATACCGCGCATATGGCGGCATCGCTCCGGCGTCGACCACGTTCATGATCTGGATCTTGCTTGCCAGATCGGTCTGGAACAGCTGGCCATGAAAAGGCGTCAGCAGCAGCAGGGCGTCGCGCTTCTTGCGGATCTCGGCCTTGACCAGCGCCTTAGCGCGGGCGATCTGCTCCTGCGCCAGCTCTTCGGCCGTGGGCGTGCGGATCTCCACCGGCTGCAGCGTCGCAGGCGCGTCAATCGGGATCATCGCCGCGGAGCCGTCGCCTGGGTCGCTCGGATAGGCGAAGGTGTAGACGCCGTCGGCCAGGGTAGCGACTACGTTTTCCTCGAAGGCCCAGATCCGCTGCGTGGCGGTGTCGATGAAGTGCTGCATTTGTTTCCCCAAGTTATCGAATTTCGATCCACGACTGCAGCGTGGCGCCGCCGGACTGAATCACGGCATAGCTGCCGCCGGGCAGGACTACCGCGGAGATCCCGATGCCGTTGCCTGCGGCGGTCGCGGTCGAGATGCAGCCCTCGAAGCCGCCGGTGAAGAACCCGAGCGACGATCCCGCGGCGGCCGCGCTGGCGGTGACGTGGATGGTGATGGGCTTGCCGCTGGTGTTGGTGTAGGTCACGCCCAGGGCTCGCGACGCCGTCAGGTTTTGCAGGGTCTGGCCGAGCCCGTACGTTTGGTCATAGCGCACGGCCTGGGCGGCCGAGGACGCCTGCCCGCCCAGCGAAACGGGTCCGGCAGTCTGAACGGTCGAGCCAGTGATGAACGTCGGCAGTC
>JABFVP010000206.1 GCA_013362725.1 Cupriavidus sp. | reverse complement strand
GGCCGCCTGGCGCGCGCACGCGTCGGCCACCAGCAGGCGCACATCGTCGCCCTCGTCGGTGAAGATGCGGACAAAGCCCTCGGCCGCGCCGAAGCGCAGCGCCTCGCCCATCACCACCAGCGCATGCGCGCCGTCGCCGCTGCGCTGCCACGCCTGCGCCAGCAGGATGCGCAGCTTGAGCGCGCGGCGCATCAGCTGGTTGCCGGCGGCGGCCGCAAGTTCGCGCTCGATGGCCTCGCGCACCGGCGTGCCCGGGCGCGCGTACAGGTCCAGCCGCAGCCGGCCCAGCGTGATGTCCTCGACATCGCTGGCAAACGAGCTGACGCCGGGACGCGTGCGCCACAGCGCCGGCTCCGCGGCGCGCTCGATCGCCTCCTGCGCGACATGCACATTGCCCTGGCGCAGCGCCAGCCGGGCACGCTCAAGCATCGCCGCCATCACCAGCCGCGTCAGGCCGCGATGGTGGCCCAGCGCTTCGAGCTGCGCCAGCCATTCGTGGGCCTGGTCGGTCTCGCGGCGCTCGAAGGCGATGCGCGCCAGCACCGCGTGGCCGGTGATGATCTGGTCGGGCAGGCCGAGGTCGCGCGACAGCGGCAGGTAGACGTTGAGCAGCCGGCTGGCGCGCTCGGAATCGCCGCTCTCGTAGAGACCCTCAGCCAGCAGGATGCCGGCCATGGCGTTGCCGTTGGTGGGCCCGAAACGGTTCGGCAGCATCGTGCTGGCAGCGATGCGGAAACGCGCCAGCGCCTGCTGCAGCCGGCCCTGGCGCAGATCGATCAGCCCTTCGACCGATTCCGAAAAGATCTTGTTGAAGTTGCTGTCGGACCCGCGCACCGCGTGCCGCGCCACCTGCAGCAGCCGGCGCGCGTCGGGATAGTCGCCGGCCACCGCGGCCAGCCGCGCCATCGACGTGGCCAGGATCGCGTCGGGGAAGGCATAGCCCATCGGCAATGGCGGCAGCTCGTTGCGGGCGAAGGCGCGCGCGTCGTCGAAGCGGTCCATCATGTTCAGCAGCATGTGACGCAGCGCGCGGATATGCGCCAGCAGGTCGCCGGCCGCACCCTCGGTGGGGATCTGCTGCAGCAGCGCGATGGCCTCGGCCGGCCCGCGCGTGACCGACACCGCCCACACCCGCGCGATCTGCAGCTTGGGCAGCCGGGCCAGGTCCTCGGCCGGCACCGACTCCAGCCAGCGCGTCAGCAGCCGCATGCGGCCCTGCGCCAGCAGGTCGTCGGCGGCGCTGTCGAGCAACTGCAGCGCCTGCGCCAGCGCACCGGCAGCGAACGCGTGTTCGATGGCGGGCACCAGCCGCCCTTGCGCTTCATACCAGCGCGACGCCGACAGGTGCAGCTGCGGTACGGACTCGGGCATGGCCTGCGCCAGCTGCGCGCGTAGGAAACCGGAGAACAGGCTGTGATAGCGATACCATTGCTCGGGCGCGGCGCCGGAGCCGCGTTCGCCATAGCGTTCGCTCTCCAGCGGCAGCAGGAACAGGTTGGCGCGCTCGAGCCAGGCCAGGATTTCGTCGCTGCTGCCGGCGGCCGGTTGGCACACTGCATCGCACAGCGGCCCGCACAGCTGGTCCAGGATCGAGGTGCGCAGCAGGAAGTCGCGCACCGCTTCGGGCAGGTGCAGGAAGACGTCTTCGACCAGGTAATCGGCAATGGCCGCGTTCGAGCCCGAGAAGCCGGCGATAAAGCCCTCCGGCTGGGTGCGCCGCTCCAGCGCCACCGACGCCAGCCACAGCGCCGTGGCCCAGCCCTCGGTGCGCCGGTGCAGCGCGCTGATGGCGGACTGCTCCAGCTTCAGCCCGCGCGCCTGGCGTAGGAACGACGCGGTCTCGTCGGCGGAAAAGCGCAACTGCGCGGGCTCGATCTCGAGCAGTTCGCCGCGTGCGCGCAAGCGGGCCAGGCCGGTTTCAGGCACCCAGCGCGTGCCGATCACCACGCGGCAGCCCGGGGGCAGGCTTTCCACCAGTTGCCAGACCAGTCCCGCCACGGCGGCGTTCTGCACGGCTTCGAAATCGTCGAGGAACAGCGTGAAGTCGCCGTGATGGCTGGCGAGGCGGTCGATCAGCGCCAGCGCCTGCTCGCCCGGGTCCTGCGCGAGCGCCTGGCGTGCGGAGCGGTCCGGCCCGCCGCTGCCAAGGCCCTGCGCGATCGCGGCCTCGATCGAGCCGAGGAAGCGCGACGGGTCATTGTCGGAGCGGTCCAGCGTCAGCCACGCGCTGCGGCCGCCGGCGGCCTCGAGCCGCGCGCGGCACTGGAGCATGGCGGTGGTCTTGCCGAAGCCGGCCGGTGCGCGCACCAGCACCAGCTTGACGAAGCCCGCCGCGCACACGGCATCGCAGATCGCCGCGCGCTGGACCTGGAACGGGGTCAGCAGCGGCGGGCGCAGCTTGGCGGCCAGCGACGCCGCGCCGGCGGGTGGCGGCGTGCGCCGTCCGGTCTCCTCGATACTTGCCATTGGCTGTCAGTGGTCTCCCGCACATCGCGGCCCTTGGCGGGCGCGCCATGCGCCCCCGGCGCTGCAGGATGCAGGCGGGCGGCCGTGGCTGTGGTGTAGCGAGGCATTATGACGTAAACCGCTGCGCTGGCGAAAACGCGGGCAGCGGCCCGGCATCGCTTGCCGCTGCCTCACACCAGCTTGCTGGCGTGTCCGGCCCAGTAGCGGTCGCGCAGCAGCCGCTTGAGCAGCTTGCCGGTGGGCAGGCGCGGCAACTCGGGCTCGAAGTCGACCGAGCGCGGGCACTTGATGGCAGACAGGTTGGCGCGGCAGAACGCGATCAGCTCGGCGGCCAGCTCGGGCCCGGCCTGCCCCATGTCGGCCGGCTGCACCACGGCCTTGACCTCTTCGCCGAAATCGTCGTTGGGCACGCCGATCACGGCGACATCCATCACCTTCGGGTGCGTCATCAGCAGGTTCTCGGCCTCTTGCGGGTAGATGTTGACGCCGCCGGAGATGATCATGTTGGCCTTGCGGTCGGTCAGGTACAGATAGCCATCCGCGTCCACGTAGCCGACATCGCCGATGGTGCTCCAGTCCGGATGCTGCGGATGGCGCGTCTCCGCGGTCTTGGCCTCGTCGTTGTGGTACGTGAACGGGCGGCCCTCGGCAAAGTAGATGGTGCCCGGCTCGCCCGGCGGCAGCAGCGCGCCGTCGGCTCCGCAGATGCGCAGCTTGCCCACCATGGCGCGCCCGACCGTGCCCTTGCGCTCCAGCCATTGCGGCGTGTCGACCACGGTCACGCCGTTGCCCTCGGTGCCGGCGTAGTACTCCCAGATCACCGGTCCCCACCACGCGATCATGGCTTCCTTCACCTGCACCGGGCACGGCGCGGCCGCGTGGATCGCCACGCGCAGCGACGACACGTCATAGCCCTGCCGCTGCGCCTCGGGCAGCTTGAGCAGGCGCGAGAACATGGTGGGCACCAGTTGCGTATGCGTGATGCGGTGTTGCTGCACCAGCCGCAGGAACTGCTCGGCATCGAAATGCTCCATCACCACCGCGGTGCCGCCCAGCGCCTGCACCGACATGGTGTAGCGCAGCGGCGCCGCATGGTACAGCGGCGCCGGCGACAGGTAGCGCGTGTCGGCATCGAAGCCGTAGAGCCGCTGGCACAGCGCGGTCAGCGTGGTCGGCGCGTCGATGTCGGGACTCGACGGCGGCGCGTACACGCCTTTGGGCCGGCCGGTGGTGCCCGACGAATACAGCATGTCGCCGCCGGTCGCCTCGTCTGCGATGCGCGTGGCCGGACAATCGGCCAGCGCGGTCTCATAGGCCTGATAGCCGGGCACCGTGCCGTCCAGCATCAGGCGCGCCTGCAGCGCCGGCGTCTGCGCATTCAGCGCCGCGGCGATCTCCGCCTGCGCGTGCGTGGTGACCAGCACGCGGGCGCCGCTGTCATTGACGATATAGGCGGCGTCGGCCGCGTTCAGGCGCGTGCTCAGGCAGATATAGACGATGCCGCTGCGCTGCGCGCCCCAGCACAGCTCGAACAGCCGCGGATGGTTCTCCACCATGAAGGCCACGCGGTCGCCGGGCCGCAGGCCGAGCTTGCGGAACAGGTGGGCGACCTGGTTCGAGCGCTGGTCCAGCTCGCGGTAGGTGACGACGGCGCCGCTGCCGCCCATGATGACGGCGGGCTTGTCCGGCGTGCGCTGCGCGTGGATGTGCGGATGCATGGCGTGGAGCTCCTCGACTGGGATGGTGGGTGGGCGGATGCCGATCCCGCATTCTCGGAACCCTGGCCGGTTCGACCATCGTCGGAAGCGACGAAGCGGCACGGCCGCGTTTTGCCGCAGCGCGGCAAAAAATGGCTTCTTCCGGGCCACGCCTCAGCTTCGTCCGATGCGACGATGCGCCGCCCGCCAGCCTGGCCGGAAGATGCCCGCCAGACTACCGCCCCTACGCCTCACCCTTATCCGAAGGAGCCAAGGTGGATTTCCAGTTCAGCGAAGAACAGTCGATGCTGCGCGACACGCTCGCGCGTTACCTCGCCGATCACTACGATTTCGAAGCCCGCCGCGCGGCGGCGCAGTCCGCGGCGGGTTGGCGCCCGGACTGCTGGCGCGCGTTTGCCCGTGAGCTGGGCATCCTGGGCGCCGCGTTTCCCGAGCACCTCGGCGGCCTCGGTGGCCTTGACAGCGGCGCCGTCGAGCATATGGTGGTGATGGT
>JABFVP010000135.1 GCA_013362725.1 Cupriavidus sp. | reverse complement strand
GCGCCGCACGCGCCTGCTGCGCGGATTCGCTCGCCCACAGCCGTGCCATCTCGATCAGCTCGCCGCGATGGTCGCGCGTGGCGGCGATCTGCGGCTGCGCCAGCGTGACCTGGCTGGTGGCAAAGGTCTGCTTGGCGAGGTCGAACTGGATATCGTCCAGCACCAGCTTCTGCGCCTGCAGCAGCGGCAGCGCGGCACCATCCCGGTCGCGAAGGTCGCCACCGCGCTCGCGCGCGCGGCGGCCGGTGCCCTGTGTTCCCTCTGCGGCAAGCGCATCGGCTGCACTGGCGCGCGATGCCGGGGTCGCCGGCATCACCACCGGGTCGCGCGTGGCGACATACAGCGGCGCCAGCTCCAGCCGCGATTTTTCCAGCACGAACTGGAACTGCGGCGCGCCCCAGGCCATGCGGTAATGCAGCTCCGCATTGACCGCGGTGGTGCCGAACTGGCTGCGCAGCTCGCGCGGCCACCACGCGGCAAACCCCTGCGGGCGCAAGCCGGTGGTCTCAAGCGTGCCGGCCATCGAGCCGTCGCGCAGAAGCAGGTCGCCGGTATGGTGCAGGGTCTGGCCGTCGGCCACGGTGAGCGTGGCCTCGACGCGCACCGGCTTGTCGCCGTCGGTGCCGGCAAAGCCCTTGACCTCGGCATCGAGCGGCCCGAGTGCGAGCTTGCCCGGGCCCGACGGCGCCAGCGCGTCTTCGAAACCCACCCGGGCCTGCCTGACGACGACGCGGTCGACCGCATAGCGCCACGGCACGTCCTTCGCCGCGGCCGTCGCCGGGGCCGCCGGCACAGCCGACGCTGCAGCCGGGGCCGAGGCCGGCGCGGGTGCCGGCGCCACGCCATCGGTGGACCGGCTCACCGCCTGCGGCAGGAATGCCGTGGCCAGGTTCAGCGAGCCATCCGCGCGCCGCGCTGCCTCTACCGCGAGCCCGTCGATCTCGACGCTGCGCAGCTGCGCGCGATGCGCCAGCGGCTCCAGCCTGGCGATATCGACCGCGAGCTTGCCGCTGCGGATCAGCGGCTGGCCGGCGCGCGTGCGCACGTCTGCTTCGCGCAGCGCGGCGGTGCCCAGCACCACCATCTCCTGCGTGTCCTTTTGCTGGCGGAACGCCACCGTCAGCCGCGTATCGAGCTTGCCCGACTTGACCTCGGCATCGCGCAACGGCGGTGCGAACGCCATCATCCGCGCCACCTCGAGCCCGTCGAGGTGGATGTTGAGCCGGGTCTGGCGCGAATCCGCAAAGGGCAAAACCTCGCCATCCAGCGCCAGCGGCGTGCCGTTGACCTGCGCGCTCAGCGTGGGCCGGGTCACGATCTCGACGTCGTGCGGCAGATTGGACAGGAACGGCAGCGTCAGCGTCAGGTTGTCGACGCGCAGGGTGGTGTCGAGCAGCTTGTCGTCATAGCGCAGGCTGCTGCCGGTCACCGCGATGTTGTTGACCGAGAAGCGCGCCGGCTTTTCATCGGCCGGCTTCGGCGGCAGCGCCGCGAACTTCTCCTGCACATCGGCAAAGCTCATGCGGCCATCGGCGCCGCGCACCACATGCACGGCCAGACCGTCGACATGCAGGTTGTCCACCACCGGTGCCAGATGCCAGACCGAGGCCACCGAGGTATTGGCCTGCACCTCGCCCAGCGTCAGCGCCGGCGTCTTGCCGTCGCGCTCGTAGATGGTCAGGTCGGTCAGCGTGGCCGCCAGCTCGAACGGCCGCACATGGGCCTTCCCCAGGGTCACCTTGCGCCCGAGCGCCTCGGTCGCGTTCTTTTCGACCAGGTACTTGATCAGCGGCGGGCCACCGAAATACCCCGCCAGCCCGAACACCGCCAGCGCCGCCGCCACGCCGCCCGCAATGCGCGCGGCCAGCCGGCCGCGCGGTGTGGCAGCCACCGTAGCTGCCGCCTGGATGGATTGCTTGAATGCCATGACGTTCCAGAAATTCCGACCCCGCAATCCGGTGTTGCACGCCTCTTTGCGCCCCGGATTTCACATTTTTTCGACATTATCGCAACGGTTCGGGACAAAGCAAAGAAATTGGATCGGGCGCAAGTCCGGCCCGCGACGGCCGCGGGCCGGACCAACAGCTCGCTCATCGCTCAATTTCAAAACGCGCACAACTTCATGGATGCTCCGGGCTGGTGTTGGGAGCGCTCGACCGACGCCGCGGCATTGACTGTCAACTGGTCCAGCGGGAGCCATCGCTTACAACCGTTCAGGTCGACGGGGCGCGCATCGGCAAACTGGCGGCGCGCATGTTGCTGGATCGGTGCCGGGGCGAAACGGTTGCCGAGCGGGTCGTCGATGTCGGATTCCGGATCGTCGAGCGGGGGTCAACATTGGCCCGCGCTGAATAGCAGCCCCCGGCGCAGGTTCGGTGGAGCGCTGATCGCACGACACCGGCCTGTTATCAGTCCCGCTATTCGGACGGTCATGCAGATCAGGTAGTCAGGTAACGGGCGCCGGATTGAACAGCACCAGCGCGTTCTTTATCTTCCAATGCTCCGCCCATGACTTCCTGCCGCTGGCCACGGCCAGCAGCGTGTGGAACAGCTCCCAGCCCTCCTCCTCGATGGTGGCCTCGCCGGTGGCGATGCGGCCGGCGTTGACGTCCATCAGGTCGTGCCAGCGCCGCGCCAGGTCATTGCGGGTCGAGACCTTGATCACCGGCACTTCGGCCAGCCCGTACGGCGTGCCGCGGCCGGTGGTGAAGACGTGGAGATTCATGCCGGCGGCGAGCTGCAGCGTGCCGCAGACAAAATCGCCCGCCGGCGTGGCGGCGTAGATCAGCCCCTTCTGCGTGACCTTTTCGCCCGGGCCGCTGACGCCATGGATCGGACCGGTGCCGGACTTGACGATCGAGCCCATCGCCTTTTCCACGATATTGGACAGCCCGCCCTTCTTGTTGCCCGGCGTGGTGTTGGCGCTGCGGTCGACCTTGCCTTTCTCGAGGTAGGCGTCGTACCAGGCCATCTGCTTCATCAGCGCCTCGGCCACTTCGGGCGTGGCCGCGCGCGCGGTGAGCTGGTCGATGCCGTCGCGGACCTCGGTCACCTCGGAGAACATCACCGTGCCACCGGCGCGCACCACCAGGTCGGTGGCAAAGCCCACCGCGGGATTGGCGGTAACGCCGGAGAAGGCATCGCTGCCGCCGCACTGCACGCCGACCACCAGGTCGGATGCGGGACAGGTCTCGCGCCGGCGCGCGTCCAGGCGCTGCAGGTGCTTCTCGGCCGTGGCCATGATCGACTCGATCATCGAGGCAAAGCCTACGTGCTGCTCGTCCTGCAGGCAAACCACGTCGGGTTCGCCTTCCTTCTGGATCGGGATAGTGCCGGCGCCGATCAGGCGCGCCGGCTGCAGCTTCTCGCAGCCCAGGCTGACGATCATCACTTCACCGCCAAAATTCGGGTTCAGCGCGATATTGCGGATGGTGCGGATGGGGATGCCGGCATCCGGCGCGTCGATGGCCACGCCGCAACCATAGGTGTGCTCCAGGCCCACGACATCGTCGACGTTGGGGTACTTCGGCAGCAGTTCTTCCTTGATGCGGCGCACCGCGAACTCGACCACGCCCTCGACGCACTGCACCGTGGTGGTAATGCCGAGGATGTTGCGGGTGCCGACCGAGCCGTCGGCGTTGCGGTAGCCCTCGAAGGTATAGCCTTCCAGCGGCGGCAGCGGCTTGACGCGCGTGCCGACCGGCAGGTCGTGCAGTTCCGGCGCGGCCGGCATGCGGATCACGCGCTCGTTGACCCAGCTGCCGCGCGGCAGGTCTTTCAGCGCGTAGCCGATCACGACGTTGTAGCGGATCACTTCGTCGCCTTCGCGCAGGTCGGCCAGCGCCACCTTGTGGCCCTGCGGCACGCCCTCGACCAGCGTCAGGCCGCACGGGAACGTGGTGCCGGCGGGCAACCCGCCATCGTTGGCGACGATGGCGACGTTGTCGTCGGGGTGCATCGTGATGTACAGAGGACGCACCGGTTGAGGAGAATTGGCTTTACTCATCTTGCTTGGTCCAGAAAGCTCAGGCGGGCTGCAGCTCCACCCGGCGGATATCCTTGACGATGACCAGGTAGCAGAACACAGTCACCAGCACCTTGCGCGCCAGCGTCAGCGAATAGCCGCGACGCAGCAGCGTGTCGGAGAAGAAGATCAACAATAGGATTGCGTATCGCGTCTTGCCGGTCTTTGCCGCAATCGCCGCCGTTGCTGGAACTACCATGCCACCACCAAGTTCTGGGCGTCGATGCTCGCCTGTCATACGTTGTCTGATGACATTGTAGTCCCTGCTGTCGGCACTTTCTAGATTGTTACCCAAATTGGTTGCGTTTTGGCTGCCTTTGCGCGTATACCCTTACCCCATCATCCGGCATAGGACGCATTTCATATTGAGCATGCTTGTACGTTATGCGATGACCTATGACTGGATCTCGTTCGATCTCCTCGCACGGATCGTGAGTGAAAAGCTCTTTGTCAAGTTTGGCGAACCGTTTATCGTCAAGAACCGCCCCGGGCGTCCAATAAATGCGCACGGCGGTGCTCGCCAACGCCAAGGCCGACGGATAAACCATCGGCATCGTGGGCGGCAGCCACAACATCAACAAATTTCCCTTCAAGAAGGAGAGGCCACTGAAACATGCGAAGCCAAACAACAATCTCTTGCGAACTCCGCTCGCTC
>JABFVP010000349.1 GCA_013362725.1 Cupriavidus sp. | reverse complement strand
GTGACCGCCGGCGCCATCCGCGGCTTCGTCGCGCTGGGCTGCAGCGGGCCCAACCAGGCCAAGTCGTTCGGCCGCTGCGGCAGGGGGCCGTGCCAGGGGCGCCAGTGCGGCCTGACCGTCACCGAGATCATCGCCGACGCGCGCGGCGTGCCGCCGCAGCAGGTCGGCTACTACCGCATTCGTCCGCCGATCAAGCCGGTCACGCTCGGAGAACTCGCCAATGAAGGCTGACGCGCGCCACGGCAGCGGGGCCGAGGCCGACGTGATCGTCATCGGCGGCGGGCTGCAGGGCACCTCCAGCGCGCTGCACCTGGCGCGCAAGGGGTTGCGCGTCACGCTGCTCGAAGCCGACTATTGCGGCCGGCACGCCTCGGGGGTCAACGCCGGCGGCGTGCGCACGCTGGGGCGCCACATGGCCGAGATTCCGCTGGCACTGGCTTCGCTTGATCTGTGGCACCGGCTGGCGGACCTGACCGGCGACGACGCCGGCTTCGTCCCCAGCGGCCAGCTGAAGGTGGCCGAGACCGACGCCGAGCTGGAGGTGCTGCGCCGGCGCGTGGCGCAGCTCGAAGCACTGGGCTTTACCCACGAAACGCTGGTCGACGCGCACACGGTGCGCGCCCTGGTGCCGTCGATCGCACCCCATGTCACCGGCGCGATCTGGGCACGCCGCGACGGCCATGCGCTGCCCTACCGCGCCGTCACCGCCTTCCGCCGCGCCGCCGAGGCGGCCGGCGCGGCCATCCATGAAGCGACTCCCGCCGGACGCCTGGAATACGCACGCGGCCGCTGGCACGTGCACACGCCGCGCGGCGTGTTCCGCGCGCAGCGCCTGGTCAACGCGGCCGGCGCGTGGGCCGGCAACTTCGCCGCGCAGCTCGGCGAGCCGGTGCCGGTCGAGGCCGGCGGACTGATGCTGATGATCACGCAGCGCGTGGCGCCGTTCGTCAGGCCGGTGCTGGGCGCGACCGGGCGCGCACTGTCGTTCAAGCAGTTCGACAACGGCACCGTGCTGATCGGCGGCGGCCTGCGCTGCCCCGCGGATGCCGGGGCCCGCCATGGCGAAGTCGACATGCTCGGGCTCGGCACCAGCGCACGGACCGTGACCGCGCTGTTCCCGCACCTGGGCCCGCTGGGCATCAATCGCGCCTGGGCCGGGGTCGAGGCGTTCCTGCCGGACCAGATACCGGTGATCGGGCCGAGCCGGTCGGCACCGGACGTGGTCCACGCCTTCGGCTTCTCCGCGCACGGCTTCGAACTGGGGCCGATCGTGGGACAGATCGTTGCCGACCTTGTCACCGAGGGCCGCTGCGCCCTGCCGATCGACGCCTTTGCCGTCGACCGTTTCGACCGACCCCGCAGCGCCATGGCCGGCGCGCTGCGCGACTAGCTTCCAGCCGGCTCCTTTTCCAACTTTTTTTACCGAGGTCTTACGGATGAGCAATATCCAGCGCTTCCAGTCCACCAAACGTCTTTCCCGCCTCGTCGTGCATAACGGCGTGGTCTACGTGGCCGGCGTCACGGCCACCGATGCTTCCGGCGATATCGGCGCGCAGACGCGCGACGTGCTGGAAAAGATCGACGGCTACCTCGCCAGCGTCGGCAGCGACAGGACCCGGCTGCTGTCCGCGCAGGTCTGGCTCAAGGACATCGAGCAGGATTTCGCCGGCATGAACGCCGCCTGGGAAGCGTGGATCCCCGAGGACGCGGTGCCCACGCGCGCTACCTGCGAGGCCAGGCTGGCGCGGCCGGAGCTGCTGGTGGAAATCATCGTGACGGCGGCGGTCTGACGCCGCATCGCGCCAGACCGCCATCCCGCCGCATTACTCGCCGTACTGGAACAGCACGCGGCCCTCGCCCGGCACGCCGGCGGCCGCGTGGGCCGGCGTGATCGCGCCGGCCATGGCCGCCAGCGCCATCCATAGCGCAATCAGGCGCTTCATGACGCCGCCCCGGCCAGCGTCGCCTGCAGGGCTTGCAGGCCATCGCGATAGATGCCTTCGAACAGCCGCGAGGCCTCGTCGTCGCTCACGCCGGCGGGCGTGAACTGGCCGGACCACTCGACGCGCGCGGCCTGGTCCCCGTCGATGCCGACCACGCGCAGCGTGGAGCGGTAGCCGGTGACCGGGAACGGCGCCCGCAGGATCGAGTAGGTGTAGCTGCGCTCGGCCTGGTCGAAGGCCTCGAGCCGTTCGATGATGGCGTCGCCGTCCGGATTGACGAGGCTGCGCACACGGCCGCCCTCGCTCAGTTCGCTCCTGGGGATATACGGCAGCCAGTCGGGCAGCGAATCGAAGCCGCCAATCAATTGCCAGACCCGCTCCGGTGCTACCGTCAGCGTGATCGTTGCAGAAGCTTGTGCCATGATGGACTCCTTGAATCGAATGTGGTCCCGGATCAGTTGCTGTCGCCAGGCAGCGGTGCATTTGCCGCAACCAGGTGCTGCGCGCGCAGCTCGCGCCAGAAATCGGCGGGAATGACCGCCTTCAGCGCGGCGGTGTCCTCGGCGATGCGCTCCGGCCGGCTTGCACCCGGGATCACGGCGGCGACCGCCGGGTTGGCCAGCACGAACTGCAGCGCGGCGGCCTTGATGCTGACGCCGTGGCGTTGCGCGATCGCCTTGATGCGCTCGACCTTGCTGATGATCTCGGGCGGCGCCTTCTGGTACTCGAAGTGCGAACCGCCGGCCAGGATGCCCGAGCTGTACGGGCCGCCAACCACGATCTCGGTCTTGCGCTCCGCAGCCTTCGGCATCAGGCGCTGCAGCGCGCGCTCGTGGTCAAGCAGCGAATAGCGGCCCGCCAGCAGAAAGCCGTCCGGCTGCACTTCGGTCAGGTCCAGCGTCAGTTCGATCGGCTCGACGCGGTTCACGCCCAGGCCCCAGGCCTTGATCACGCCCTCTTCGCGCAGCCGGGTCAGCGCCTTGAAAGCGCCTTTGCGGGCGGTCTCGAAATAGGCCAGCCACTCGTCGCCGTAGAAGTCCTGGGCGATGTCGTGGACCCACACGATGTCGAGGCGGTCGGCCTTCATCCGCTTCAGGCTGTCCTCGATCGAACGCAGCGTGGCGTCCGCCGAGTAGTCGTTGACCAGCTTGTTCGGCCGGCCGGCGGCAAACAGGCCGCTTTTCTCGCCCAGCGCCCGCGCGCTGGCGTCTTCGACTTCGTCCAGGATCAGGCGACCGACCTTGGTGCTGAGCACGTATTCGTCGCGCGGGTGCCGGGACAGCGCTTCGCCCAGCCGGATTTCGGCCAGGCCCGCGCCGTAGAACGGCGCGGTGTCGTAGTAGCGCACGCCTTGCGCCCAGGCCGCGTCAACGGTGGCCTGCGCCTCGGCTTCCGGGATGTCGCGGAACATATTGCCCAGCGGGGCGGTACCAAAGCCGAGTACGTTGCCGGCCAGTTTGTCCTTGATGCTCATGACTGCTCCACAAAGCAAGTTGGGGTGAAGGCAGTCTAGGGTGACCAGTTAAGTCTGTCCAAGACGGAATACGAAAGACTTGATACCCTATAGGTCTGACTTCCGCGTATCACTCGGGGCTACACATGCTGGATATCCGCCAACTTCACTATTTCGTCGCCGTGGCCGAGGAAGAGCACGTCGGCCGCGCCGCCGAGCGGCTTCACATCTCCCAATCGCCACTTAGCCGGCAGATTGCCCAGCTCGAAGAGAAGCTGGGGCTGGTGCTGTTCGAGCGCTCCCAGCAGCGCATACGCCTGACGCGCGACGGCCGCACCTTCCTGGCGGAGACCCGGGCCTTCCTGACCCACGGCACCCGGCTCGAATCGCTGGCCCGGCGTCTCGGCCGCGGCGATGAAGGGGGCCTGTGCATCGGCTACCTGGAATACGCGATGCACTCCGGCATCCTGCCGGGCGCGCTGCGCGAGTTGCGGCAGGACCGGCCCGCCGTCCATATCGCGCTGTACAACCAGCAGTCGGCGGTCCAGCTAGAGGGGCTGCGCCAGCGCAGCCTGGATATCGCCCTGGTGTGCGAGCCGCCCCTGTCCGACGATGCGGATCTCGAGGCCGCCCAGGTGCTCAACGACCCGATGCTGCTGGCGCTGCCCGAGGGCCACCCGCTTGCCGCGGCACAGTCGCTCACCCCGTCCGACCTCGCCGCACAGAAGTGGATCGGCGTGATGCACCAGGAAACCGCGCTGCGGCACGACGCCTTCATCGCGGCCTGCGCCAGGGCGGGTTTTACCCCCACCATCACCATGGAAGCGACCGAGCCGCTGGCCGCGTTGGGGCTGGTGGCCGCGGGGCTTGGCGTGACCACGATCCAGCAGAGCCTGCGTCACCAGGCACCGGCCGGCGTGGTGCTGCACGAACTGCCGTGGCTCGACTACCGCATCCCGTTGTGGGCTGCGTGGCACCGGGTCAACCTGCGGCCGCTGGTCGAAATCTTCCGCAAGACCCTACTGCAGACGAGCATGATGGCCACGACGCACGCCGCGGCACAGGCAGCGTGAGGCACACCGGCATGGCGCGGCAACGCTGGCCGCAATCCGTTGGCTTGCCGCGCCGCGCGTCCTTGACACCCGCGCTATCCCGCCTCTAATAGCCTTAGGTACCGTCAAGCTGGCAATGACGGCCGGGAGGCGAAATGCGCTGCAGCCAATGCGGCTTCGGCAATCTTGCTGGCGCCAACTTCTGTGAGGCGTGCGGGGCGCGGCTTGCCCGC
>JABFVP010000464.1 GCA_013362725.1 Cupriavidus sp. | reverse complement strand
CGCGCAGGCGGTCGCGCGTGCCGGTCGGCAGCGCGCCGCTGGTGTCGATCGCCGGCAGCACCGGCGCGGGCAGCGGCAGCGACGGCAGCGCGCGCCCGCTCAGCTCCGGGTGCCCGTTGACGCAGACCTCGCCCAGGTAGCGCAGCAGCTTGGTGGCGCGGTCCTGGCGTTTGGCAAAAGCCAGCAGTTCCGGAGTCTTGTCGATAAAGCGCGTGGTGACGTCGCCAGAGCGGAACGCGGGATGGTTGATGACGTTCTCGAGGAACTGCAGGTTGGACGCGACGCCGCGGATGCGGAACTCGCGCAGCGCGCGGTCCATGCGCCGCATCGATTCCGGCGCGGTCGGCGCCCAGGTGGTGACCTTGACCAGCAGCGAATCGTAGTACGGCGTGATCACCGCGCCGCCATAGGCGGTGCCCGCATCGAGCCGCACGCCGAAGCCGGCGGCGCTGCGATACGCGGTGAGGCGGCCATAGTCCGGCAGGAAACCGTTCTCCGGGTCCTCGGTGGTGATCCGGCACTGCAGCGCATGGCCATTGAGGGCGATGTCCTGCTGCACCGGCACGCCCGCGGCGCGCACCACGATCCTGCCGTCGGCATCGCGCGTGTTCTCGGTCATGCCGATATGGCCGCCCTCGGTGATGCGGATCTGCGCCTTGACGATATCGATGCCCGTAACCATCTCGGTAACGGTGTGTTCGACCTGGATGCGTGGATTGACTTCGATGAAGTAGAACTGACCGGAGTCGGCATCCATCAAAAACTCGACCGTGCCGGCGTGGGTATAGCCGACCGCGCGCATCAGCCGCAGCGCCGACTCGCATAGCGCGCTGCGGCCGGCAGCGTCGAGATACGGCGCCGGCGCGCGCTCGACCACCTTCTGGTTGCGCCGCTGCACGGTGCAGTCGCGCTCATACAGATGCACCAGGTTGCCGTGCGTGTCGCCCAGCACCTGCACTTCTACGTGGCGCGCATTGCGCACCAGCTTCTCGACGTAGACCTCGTCGTTGCCGAATGCCGCCAGCGCCTCGCGCCGCGCCGCGGCCAGCGCGCCTTCCAGGTCCTGCTCGCTCTCGAGCACGCGCATGCCGCGCCCGCCGCCGCCCCAGCTCGCCTTCAGCATCAGCGGATAGCCGATGCCGGCGGCGAGGCGCTTGCACGCGTCCAGGTCATGCGGCAATGGATCGGTAGCCGGCATCACCGGCACGCCCGCGGCGATCGCCGCGTTGCGCGCCGCGACCTTGTTGCCGAGCTTGCGCATCACCTCCGGCAACGGGCCGATCCAGCGGATGCCGGCATCGATCACGGCCTGCGCGAACTCCGGGTTCTCCGACAGGAAGCCATAGCCCGGATGGATCGCGTCGACCCCGGCCTGCCGCGCAATGCGCAGGATGTCCTCGATATCGAGATAAGCCGCCAGCGGCTTCTTGCCCGCGCCGACCAGGTAGCTCTCGTCGGCCTTGAAGCGATGCAGCGCGAGGCGGTCTTCCTTCGAATAGATCGCCACCGTGCGGACGTTCATCTCGGCGGCCGCGCGCATCACGCGGATCGCGATCTCGGAGCGGTTGGCAATCAGCAGGGATTGGATCGGGCGGTAGTCCATGGCGGCAAGAAAATGGCCCTCCGGGCGCGGTGGCCACGGAAAGTCGGGTGATGGGGAATGGCGGATCACAGGCGGGAACCAGCATGCGCCTGCATCCTGATGGGCGCAAGAAACGAGCCACCGACGCGCTTGTTGATTTACAAAAGGATTTTCAGCGCCGCCAGGCCCGCTTGGAATTCAAAACTGAAATTCCCCCGCCGTTTTCATGCGAATTCCAGCTATCGCCCCGCACCGGTCTTGTCCACCTGCAGGGCAAATTCGATGCACTCCGCGCTGGGCCCCGTCCACTGGCCAAACCCGATCCAGCCATGCCCCCTCAGCGTGACCTCGTCGCGGCGCAAAATGAATGGCTCGGCGCCGTCCATGCTGACATGGGTGCCGTTCGAGCTCCTGTCGATCAGTACATACCTGCCCGCGCGCGGCTCGGCCATGGCCTGGAACCGCGACGCCAGGCGGTCCGACACCACGATGGTCATGCCGGCGTCACGCCCGATGGTGACCGGCGCCGAGACCGCGTTCATCTCGACCACGATGTCCCGGTAGCGCAAGGTGAGGAAAGCGGCATGCGACAGCGGCTCCTTGAACCCCGCGATCAGGGTCAGGTCGGTGGCCTGCTGCCAGATCGCCTCGTACAACTCCACCGGCTGCGCCCTGCCGCGCACGTGGATCGGGTACAGGTAGCGCGTCATCTGGCGCAGCGGCGCGGGCAGGTCCGCCACCGCGTCCTTGCTGGTGATGATCTGGCCACGCGCGGCGAGCCCGGACAGCCGCGCGGCAAGGTTCACGGCATCGCCGAAGACATCGCCGGACGCGTCGGACAGGAGCGGGCCATGGTGGAAGCCGATGTGGGACGACATGGTGAAGCCGGCCACCGGCGGCAGTTCGGCAACCGCCCGCTGGATGTCCAAGGCCGCCTGCAACGCCAGCTCGGCGCAGGGAAACAGCACCATGACCTCGTCGCCGATGGTCTTGACCAGCCGGCCTTGCGAGGCCTCAGAACAGGACTTCATCGCACCGATGCAACGGCCGACCGCGGCAAGCGCGGCAGCGTTGCCCGCGCGCTCATAGAGCCGCGTACTGCCGCTGACATCCGCGAACAGTACCGAACCCTCCGACGCCTGGTGCAGCAGTTCCCGGTCCATGTGCATCCCGCTCCGTCCCGCCATGCCGCGAGGCGATCCGGCCAGCTGCCGGTGCCACGCCTCCGCATGCAGGGAATTCTGGCACCGGCAAAGCCGATGCTCAATATGAATCTGGAGCGTGCGGAGGCAAGGGAAAGAAGGACATCGGCGCACGCATCATGGGAACGGCGCAAGGCGACGCGAACGGTTGCCGATGGTACGGGATGCGCCCTGCGGGGCGCCAAAAAAACAAAACCCCGGAAGACCGCGATCTTCCGGGGTTCCGCCGCCAAGGACGGTTGTCATTGGCGGAGACGGAGGGATTCGAACCCTCGATCCAGGTTTTGGCCCGGATGCTCCCTTAGCAGGGGAGTGCCTTCGACCTCTCGGCCACGTCTCCCAAACTTGCGTTGTGCGAGGGAGCCACACAACGAAGCGCGTATTCTAGCGATGCCACCGGTGTTGGTCAATGAAAAATCGATGACTCAACACAAATTTTGCGGCCTCGCCAGAAAAGCTTGCGAACGGATCACGCCTGTTCCAGTTCGAAGGCCTTGTGCAGCGCGCGCACGGCCAGTTCCATGTACTTCTCGTCGATCAGCACCGAGATCTTGATTTCCGAGGTGGAGATCATCTGGATATTGATGCCCTCTTCCGACAGCGTGCGGAACATCTTGCTGGCGATGCCGACGTGCGAGCGCATGCCCACGCCCACCACCGACACCTTCGACACCTTGGGGTCGCCCGACACGCTGCCGGCGCCGATGTGCGCCTTGACGCCATCGTTCAGGATGGCCAGCGCGCGCTGGTACTCGCCGCGCGGCACGGTGAAGGTGAAGTCGGTCTTGCCGTCGACGGACTGGTTCTGGATGATCATGTCGACGTCGATATTGGCGTCGGCGACCGGGCCCAGGATCTGGTAGGCGATGCCGGGCTTGTCGGGCACGCCCAGGACGGTGATCTTGGCTTCGTCGCGGGCAAAGGCGATGCCGGAGATGACAGCGGCTTCCATGGTGGAGTCTTCTTCCTCAAAAGTGATCAGCGTGCCCGAGTGCATTTCCTGCTCGAGCGGCATAAGCGGGTCGGTCAGCGACGACAGCACGCGGGTCTTGACGCGGTACTTGCCGGCGAACTCCACCGAGCGGATCTGCAGCACCTTGGAGCCCAGGCTGGCCATTTCCAGCATTTCCTCGAAGGTGATCTGGTCCAGCCGGCGGGCGTCCTCGACCACGCGCGGGTCGGTGGTATAGACGCCGTCGACGTCGGTGTAGATCAGGCACTCGTCGGCCTCGATCGCGGCGGCAATCGCCACCGCCGAGGTGTCCGAGCCGCCGCGGCCCAGCGTGGTGATGTTGCCGTCGTCGTCGATGCCCTGGAAGCCGGTGATCACCACCACGCGGCCGGCGTCGAGGTCGGCCAAGATGCGCTCGTCGTCGATCGACTCGATGCGGGCCTTGGTGTACGACGAATCGGTCTTGACCGGGACCTGCCAGCCGGTGTAGCTGACGGCGTCGATGTCCTCGCCGTGCAAGGCGATCGCCAGCAGCGCCACGCTGGCCTGTTCGCCGGTGGAGGCGAGCATGTCCAGTTCACGCGGATTGGGCTGGGGCGAAATTTCCTTGGCGAGTCCCAGCAGGCGATTGGTCTCGCCCGACATGGCCGAAGGCACCACGACTACGCGGTGACCGGCGCGGTGCCACTTGGCCACGCGCTTGGCGACATTCTTGATGCGTTCCGTGGAACCCATCGAAGTGCCGCCGTATTTGTGAACGATGAGAGCCATCTTCTTGTCGACGCCAGCGATTGTGCAAAGCCCTTGAAAATACACGAAGCGGCCCGGTCAGGCAAGGCGCAGAGGGCTTATGGGCGGCAGATCGGATGTGATGCCGGCGCCTGCGGTTGCCACGCCACGCACCAGCGCGGCGCGGGCGCGGCGTCGGGCCAGCGGCGATGCATGCCCAGTCC
>JABFVP010000414.1 GCA_013362725.1 Cupriavidus sp. | reverse complement strand
CGAGTCCACGCCGTAGGCGGCGCGCATGGCCGGGTTGATGAAGCGCCAGCCGATGGTGGTGTCGAAGATCTGCGCATCGCGCGAGAACGCGCTGGTGGCCTTGCCCATCACGAACGGGGCGCGGCTCATGCTTTCCACGCCGCCGGCGATCATCAGGTGGGCCTCGCCGGCCTTGATCGCGCGCGCGGCGGTGCCGGTGGCGTCCATGCCCGAGCCGCACAGGCGGTTGATGGTGGCGCCCGGCACGTCCTGCGGCAGGCCCGCCAGCAGCGACGACATGCGCGCCACGTTGCGGTTGTCTTCGCCGGCCTGATTGGCGTTGCCGTAGATCACGTCGTCGATGGCCTTCCAGTCGACGTTGGCGTTGCGGGCCATCAGCGCCTTCAGCGGCACCGCGCCGAGGTCGTCCGCGCGCACCGCGGACAGGCTGCCGCCGTAGCGGCCGATGGGGGTGCGGATGGCGTCGCAGATAAAGGCTTCGGTCATGGTGCGTCTCTCTCTCGTTGTGATGGATATCGATGCCGGCGCTCAGGCCTGCTTCAGGGGCACGCCGGTCAGGCGCTGCAGTTCGTCAAAGCTCAGGCCCTCGACCAGGTCGCGCGCAACCAGGCCGTCGGCGGTGACGTCGAGCGTGGCCAGGTCAGTGTAGATGCGCGTCACGCAGCCGATGCCGGTCAGCGGATAGGTGCATTGCGGCACGATCTTGCTTTCGCCCTGCTTGGTCAGGTGCTCCATCATCACGAACACCTGCTTGGCGCCGATCGCCAGATCCATCGCACCGCCCACGGCGGGGATGGCGCCCGGTGCGCCGGTGTGCCAGTTGGCCAGGTCGCCCTGCTGCGACACCTGGAACGCGCCCAGCACGCAGAAGTCGAGATGGCCGCCGCGCATCATCGCGAACGAATCGGCGTGGTGGAAGTACGAGCCGCCCGGCTTGATCGTCACCGGCTGCTTGCCGGCGTTGATCAGGTCGCCGTCCTCTTCACCGGCGGCGGGCGCGGGGCCCATGCCGAGCAGGCCGTTTTCGCTGTGCAGCAGGATTTCCTTGTCGGCCGGCAGGTGGTTGCCGACCAGGGTGGGCAGGCCGATGCCGAGGTTGACCACGGCACCGTCGGGAATGTCTTTGGCCACGCGGGCGGCCATCTGATCGCGGGTCAGGCGTTGCATGCTGTTTCTCCTGTGTTCGCGCTCAGGCGACCTTGACGACACGCTTGACGAACAGGCCCGGCGTAACGATGTGCTCGGGATCCATCTCGCCCAGCTCGACCACGCGGCTGACCTGCACGATCGCGCATTTGGCGGCCATCGCCATGATCGGGCCGAAGTTGCGCGCGGTCTTGCGGTAGGTCAGGTTGCCCCAGCGGTCGGCGGTGTCGGCCTTGATCAGCGCAAAGTCGGCGTGGATCGGGGTTTCGAACACATAGCCCTGGCCGTCGATGATGCGGGTTTCCTTGCCCTCGGCCAGCGGCGTGCCGTAGGCGGTGCGGGTGAAGAAGCCGCCGATGCCGGCGCCGGCGGCGCGGATGCGCTCGGCCAGGTTGCCCTGCGGCACCAGCTCCAGCTCGATCTCGCCGGCGTGGTAGAGCGAATCGAACACGTAGGAATCCGCCTGGCGCGGGAACGAGCAGATGATCTTGCGCACGCGCTTGGTCTTGAGCAGCGCGGCCAGCCCGGTGTCGCCATTGCCGGCGTTGTTGTTGACGATGGTGAGGTCGCGCGCGCCTTGTTCGATCAGCGCGTCGATCAGTTCCGCGGGCATGCCTGCCAGGCCGAAGCCGCCGGTCAGGATGGTGGCGCCGTCGTGGATGCCGGCAACCGCCGCTTCCACCGAGTCGTATAGCTTGTTGATCACTTGCGTTCCAGGTCGGAAGATCCGCCAGGCTTACCGGAGCGGGCCGCAAGCCGCGGCGCATGAAAGACAGTCTCCGGTAGTCCTGCCGGAAGGATGTTCGTTGCGGCGGGCGGCGTGACCTGCCCGGTGAACGAGTCCAGCAGTCTGCGCGTGCTCTGCATTGGTCGACGTGGACCAGGCACTCGTCAATCGAACCTTCGGATAAGCCGGGAAAAAACCCGAAAAACCAAAATGTTCGATATACGAACTTGAATTCGCAGAATGAACAGATTACACCTGGCCGTCGGCGACGGTCAAGCCGACCCGGCGGTCGGCAAACCAGTTTGTGCGATCAGCGCGCAAGGTGATGCCGACTCCCTCTGTGTAGGACTGAGCCGACATCACAATCGGCTCGCGCGGGATAGGGTGCGACGCCGGCCGGGGCTATCGTTGAATCAGAACAAGGCAGCGCCGCACAGCAGCCTCCGGACCACCCGGCTGAGCCGGCCTCGCCAGGCAACACACAAGAACGAGGAACCCGTCATCATGGCCACCGCCAACGCCCCGTTTTCTTCCACGTCCCATGCCGCAGCGCTCGCGCGCATCCTGCATGTCACCCGCAGTGCCTGGGCATTGGATCGTTACCCCGCCACACTGGCCTCCACGCCGCCGCTGTCGCGCCGCGCGCGCCTGGCCCGCTCGGCCGCCCGTGCCTTCGAGGCGCAGGTGATGGCGATCCGCTGCCGCCAGGCCGTCGTCGCCTGACCCTGCCCTTCCCCCGTCTAGGCTGCCACCGGCACGCCGGTCAGCAGCACGCGGCTGCCGCCCGTGCCGGGCCGCACCTCCAGCCGCACGTCGATGCGTTCGCGCAGTTCGGTCACGTGCGAGATGATCCCGACCAGGCGCCCGGCCTGCTGCAGATCGAGCAGCGTGCGCAGCGCGAAGTCCAGGCTTTCGGGATCGAGTGTGCCGAAGCCTTCGTCGACGAACAGCGTGTCGAGCTGGATGCCGCCCGCGCGCGACTGCACCACGTCGGCCAGGCCCAGCGCCAGCGACAACGACGCGAGGAAACCTTCACCGCCTGACAGCGTATTGGCCGGGCGCGCCGCGCCGGTATCGTGGTCGAACACTTCGATATCGAGACCGCCGGCGCTGCGCTGGTCGGCCTGCTCGCGCACGCGCTGCAGCACATAGCGGCCGCGGCTCATCGCCAGCAACCGCATGGACGCGGCTTCCAGCACCTCGTCGAGCAGCGTGGCCAGCACGAAGCGCTGGAACGTCATGCGGCGCGGGTTGTTGCCGTTGGCCACTTCGGCCAGCCGGCCCAGCACGGCAAAGCGGGCTTCGATGTCGCGGCCCGCCTGGTCCAGCTGCTGCAGCCGCTGCTGGCACTGCAGCAGCGCGTCGCGGGAACGTGCGCGCTCGGCCTGTTGCCGCACCAGGTCCTCCACCGTCGCCGCCGAAGCCGCCAGCGCCGTGCGCAGCGCCTCTACGTCGGGCGTATCGAGCGCTTGCGCGGCAGCTTCCGCGCGTTCGCGCCGGTCGGCGGCGGCGGCCAGCTGGCGATCGAACGTGCGCAGCGTGGCGTCGAGCGCTTGCATCGCGTCATCGTCCAGGCGGGCGTCGGCGTGCGCGCTCGCATCGGCAAAGCCTTGTTGCGCAAGCGCCTGCGCCAAGGCCGCGTCGGCGTTGGCCAGGCGTTCGGCGCTCTGCGCCTGCGACTGCCGTGCCGACACCAGCGCGGCCTGCGCACCGGCATCCTCCGCTGCGGCCTGTCTTTCGGCCGCCTGCGCCGTGGCCAGCGCCTGCTCCAGCCCTGCCAGCGCTACCTGCGCCTGGCGCAGTGCCTCGCCCAGCGCCACCGGATCGCGCGAGTCTTCGGGGACCTGCGCGCTCTCGGCCTGCCATGCGCCGCGGCAATGCGCCAGTGCCTGCGTGGCGGCATCGGCGGCGGCAACGGCATCGCGGTGCGCGGCTTCGGCGCTGTCGCGCCCGGCGCGCGAGGTAGCGATCGCGGCTTCGCGCTGTGCCAGGCTTGCCGATGCCTGCCGCTGCTGGGCCAGCGCCGCTTGCCGCGATTCGATGTCAGCGTTGACACCAGCGGCCGCTGCCTCGCTGGCATCGCTCAGTGCCGCGGCCAGTTCGTCCAGTCGCCAGTTGCGCGGCCTGGTGCTGGCCGGCACAGCGCACCGCTTCGGCTTCCGCTTCCAGCAGGGCCTGGCGCGCGGCCTCCAGCGCCAGGTCCGACAGCGGCTGCACCACGTGACGGGCCGGCTCGGGATGGGCGGTGCTGCCGCACACCGGGCAGGCATCGCCTGAGGCCAGGGTCTGCGCCAGGCGCGCGGCCTGCCCGGCGCGCCACGCGGCTTCGGCCTCGGCCAACGCGCCGCGGCAGCGTTCGCGCTGATGCAGCGCCTGCTGTTCGGCCTGCGCATGCCCGGCGGCCTGCGTGTTGGCGGCGTCCAGCGAACGCGCCGCCTGCCGGTACCGTTCGAATTGCCGCGCGCGCTCCTGCAGCGCGGCCAGCTGCAAGGCGGTCGCCTGTGCTTGCGCCGCGGCGAGCTGGGCCTGGCCCAATGCCGATTCGGCGGCCACGGTGGCAGCGCGGCTGGTGTCCAGCTGCGCCGCTGATCGATCGCGCGCGGTGGCGGCTGCGGCGTGCGCGGCTTCGGCCTCTTGCAGGGCGCGCTGCAACGCCCCCAACCGCTGCGCGCGCGGCAGCATCGCTTCCAGTTGCGTCACACGGCGCTGTGCGGCCTGGCGGACGTCTGCCTGCTGCACCTGCGCCTGCAAGGCCGCGGCGGCCTGTGTGCCCCGTTGGCCAGCGTGCGCGGCGTATTCGGTCGCCTGCGCCAATGCC
>JABFVP010000155.1 GCA_013362725.1 Cupriavidus sp. | reverse complement strand
GGCTTCGTTGATTTCGTAATGGTCGATCTGCTCCAGCGTCAGGCCGCTCTTCTTGATGGCGCGCTGGCTGGCGGGGATGGGAGCGGTCAGCATCGCGATCGGATCGTCGCCGCAGACGTCGAAGGCAACGAAGCGGGCGCGCGGCTTCAAACCCAGGCGCTGCGCCATCGCCTCGCTCATCAGCAGCATCGCGGCGGCGCCGTCGCTGATCTGCGAAGCATTGCCGGCGGTCACGTTCCAGCCGATCTGCGGGAAGCGCGCGCTCAGCTCGTCGTTGCGGAACGACGCCTGCAGCGTGCCCAGCTTCTCCACCGAGGTGCCGGGGCGGATGGTCTCGTCGTGCTCGACCACGCCGTTGGGGGTGCTGATGCCGACGATCTCGCGGCGGAACGCGCCGCTTTCGCGCGCGGCGGCGGCCAGTTCGTGCGAGCGGGCCGAATAGCCGTCCATCTGCTCGCGCGACAGCTCATACTTCGCCGCGACCAGTTCAGCCGCCACGCCCTGCGACACCAGGCCCGGCGCGTAGCGCGCTTCCATCGACGGGCCATACGGGTTCTGGCCGATGCGCGCCGAACCCATCGGCACCCGGCTCATCGACTCGATGCCGCAGGCGATGACGATGTCATAGGCGCCGGCCATGATGCCCTGCGCGGCAAAGTGCACCGCCTGCTGGCTGGAGCCGCACTTGCGGTCGATGGTGGTGGCCGGCACGTGCTCGGGGAACCCAGCCGCCAGCCACGCCACGCGGCCGGGGCCGGCGGACTGCTCGCCCGCCTGCGTCACGCAGCCGGTGATGACGTCGTCGACCAGGCCCGGGTCCAGCCGGTTGCGCTCGACCAGCGCCTGGAGCACCTGCGCCAGCAGTTCGGTGGCATGGAGTTCGGTAAAGGCCGAGCCCGGCTTGGAGCGGCCCATCGGGCTGCGGATGGCGTCGACGATGACGGCTTGTTGCATGCGGAGTCTCCTGAGAAAGCTGAGCGTTGCGAGTCGTGCGGGGATATTGAGACGTCTGTATCGAAAAGTGCTCGTCCGATACGATGAATTGGGATTCTGGCGTCGGAAAACCGCCATGTAAACGCGAAAAGCCAGGTTTGACTTTCGAAAAGGCGAAGGGCAACATCCGGGTTTTGAGACACGAGTATCAAAAAACTCCAGATCCAGGCCCTGCGATGATCAATGCTTCACATGCCTCCGTGGCCCCCGCGTCCGCCGACGCCGACGGCGAGGCCCGCCTTGTCAGCGCGCTGGCGCGCGGCGTCTCGATCCTTAACTGCTTCTCGCCGACGGTGCAGGAACTGAGCAGCCGGGAACTGATGGAGCGCACGGGCCTGGCCAAGCCGACCCTGTTCCGGCTGCTCGACACGCTGTGCGGGCTGGGCCTGCTGCATTACTCGGAACGGCTGTCGCGCTATGTGCCCGGCGTCGGGCTGATCAACCTGGCGGCGCCGGCGCTGGCGCGCATGACCATCCGCCAGCTGGCGCGGCCGGCAATGCAGGAACTGGCCGACCATATCGCCGGGCAGGTCGAGCTGATCGTTGGCAGCGGCCATGCGCTGACCTATGTCGAGATCGCGCAGGGCGTCGGCAGCCATGTGTTCCGGCCGGAGGTGGGCACGCGCGTGTCGGCCACGCGCACGGGCTCGGGCCGTGCCTACCTGCTGCGGCTGGACCAGGCCGAGCGCGAGGCCTACCTGGCCCAGCTGCGCGCCACCGATCCCCCGCGCGCCGACTGGCTGCAGGCGCGCCTGGACGATGCCGCGCGCGACCTGCAGGAGCACGGTTTCTGCCGCGGCCATCGCGACCTGCACCGCGAGGTGGAATCGGTGGCCGTGCCGCTGCGCACGCGCCGCGACGGCGAGGCGTGGATCTTCGCCGCGTCGGTGCCGGTGTTCAGCCAGCAGAGCAAGCAGCTGGAGGAAGATATCGGCCCGCGCCTGGTCAGCCTGGTGCGCAATGTCGAAGGCGCGCTGGGCGTGGCAGGCTAGGGCCGCCGCGGCGTTCGGGCTGTCGCTTCAGTTCCCGGTAAACACCGGCGTGCGCTTGTCCAGGAAGGCCTGCACCGCTTCGCGGTGGTCGGCGGTCTGGTGCGACAGTGCCTGGAAGCCGGCCGACAGTTCCAGCAGCGTATCCAGCCGGGTATGCATGGCTTCGCGCATCAGGCGCTTGGCCAGCCGTACCGCGTGCGGCGGATTGGCGGCGATGCGGCCGGCCAGTTCATAAGCGGTCGGCAGCAGCGCGTCGGGCGCGACCACGCGCGACACCAGGTTCCATTCGAGCGCCAGCCTGGCGTCGATCGGCTGGCCGGTAAAGGTCATCTCGGCCGCCCGCGACAGGCCGATCACGCGCGGCAGCAGCCACGCGCCGCCGTCCCCGGGGATGATGCCCAGCTTGACGAAGGACTCGGCAAACTGCGCGCGCTCCGAGGCAATGCGGATGTCGCACATGCAGGCCAGGTCCAGCCCCGCGCCCATGGCCGCGCCGTTGACCGCGGCGATCACCGGCACCTCCAGGTTGAACAGCGCCAGCGGCAGGCGCTGGATGCCGCGGCGGTAGTCCTGGCGGATCTCCATGCCCGGCACCGTGCCGGACGCCTGGCGCTCCATGTCCTTGATATTGCCGCCCGACGAGAACGCCGTGCCGGCGCCGGTGATCACCACCGCGCGCACGCTGCCGTCGCCGTGGATGCGCTCGATCGCGTCCAGGAATTCCGCCACCGCGGTATTGCCGGTCAGCGGGTTGCGCCGCTCGGGCTCGTTCATGGTCAGGGTGACGATGTGGTCCTGCTGTTCGTAGAGAAGGAACTGGCTCATGTCTGGGGGCTCCGGGTAGCGATGCGAGGTCTGTCCTGGCGCCAAGGCTAAGCCACGGTGGCCGGCAGCGTCCAATATTCATTTCTTGCAGGGCGATATCCCCTGGATATTGGTCGCGAGGCCCGGCCGCGCCGCCGCGGGCGCGCTGCGGCCCAAGCCTGAGCACGGGCAAGGGCCGCGCCGGGGCTCAGTCCTCGGCCTGGAAGCCGGTCGCCTCGACGATCGGCTTCCACGCGGCGCGCTCGATCTGGATGCGGCGGCGGGCGTCTTGCCCGGGGCGCGCCACTACTTCCAGCCCCAGCGCCTCCAGCTTCGCCGCGGTGGCGGGGTTGGCCGACGCGGCCAGGAACATCTTCTCCACCTGCGCCAGCACGTCCGGCTGGGTGCCGGCGGGCAAGAACACGCCATACCAGCTGGTGGCGTGCTCATACTGGCTGAAGCCCTGTTCCTTCATGGTGGGCACCTCGGGCAGCGCCTTGGCGCGGCGCGCGCCGCTGACGCCGAGGAAGCGCAGCTTGCCGCCCTTGTACAGCGGCATCATGCTGGCCACCGCGTCCCAGCCGATCGACACATTGCCGCTGACCACGTCGACCAGCATCGGCGATGCCCCGCGATACGCCGCCGGCGTGATGGCGATGCCTTCGGCCTTGCCCAGCGCCACCGTGCCCAGATGGCCGGCGCTGCCGATGGTGGCCAGGCCCAGGCTGGCGTTGCCCGGGTTGCGCCTGGCCCAGCCGACGTACTCCTTCATGTTCTCGTACGGCTGCTGCACGCCGGTCACGACCGCGGTCGGCACGTCGGTCAGCACCGCCGCGGGAACCAGGTCCTTGTCGGCGTCGTACGACAGCTTCTTGTAGGTCAGCGGGAAGATGGTGAACAGCGGCGATGGGCCGATAAACACGGTCTTGCCGTCCGGCCTGGCGCGCTTGACGTAGTCGAGCGCGAGCCGCGCCGACGCGCCGGGGCGGTTCTCGACCACCACGGTGCCGTGGCCGTCCTGGCGCAGCTGCTCGGCATAGAGGCGCGCCAGGCTGTCGGCGGCGCCGCCAGGGGCATAGCCGACGATGATATGCATCGGCTCGGGGTCGGCCGCGTTGGCTGGCGCGGCAAGGCCGAGGGCAAGGGCGGTGGCGGCGGCAGCGGCCAGCGCCAGCACGCGGCGCTTCGGTCGGAAGGATTGGGTCATGGCAGTCGGCAGGTCATGGGGTAAGGCGCTTAGGGTGCTCAGGGCGGTCAGGGCAGGGCGGGCCACCGGCCGGTGAAGTCGTGCACGGATTCGAACAGGGCCGCGGCGCGCAGCAGCGCGGCATCGCCGCGGATCCGGCCCACCAGTTGCAGGCCCACCGGCAGGCCGTCCTGGCCAAAGCCGCACGGCAGGCTGATGGCGGGATGGCCGGTCAGGTTGAACGGCATGGTCCACGGGAACCAGCTTGCGCGCACATCGGGGCAGGCCTGCCCGTCGATCTCGATCTGGCCGAACAGGTCCTGCTCCAGCGGCAGCGCGGTGCGCGTGAGCGTGGGCATGGCGAGCCAGTCGGCATCCGCCAGCAGCGCCTGCACGCGCAGAAACAGCTGCGAGCGCGCGAACATGGCCTGCTGGTATTCCACCGCGGTGAACGCGGCGGCGGACTCGACCTGACGCACGAAGGTCGGGCTCAGCGCGTCGCGGTGCTGCGCCACGATCGGCGCAAAGCGCGTGCGCCACACCGTATGGTTGATGGTGCGCCAGACCGGCTCGATGTCGAAGCCATCGCCGCTGAACGGCTCCAGTTCCGCGCCGAGCCCGCGCAGCTGCGCCAGGCCGGCCTCGAACGCGCGCGCCACCTCGGCGGCCACCGGCCGCCCCGGCGGCGCCAGGCAATAGCGGATGCGGCGGCCGCGCAAGTCGC
>JABFVP010000043.1 GCA_013362725.1 Cupriavidus sp. | reverse complement strand
CAGTTCGTCGGGGCGCAGCGTGGTGTCGATGTGCGGGCGATCCTCCGGCAGCCGATGGAATTCAGCAAACGGAATCTCGCGGCGGCCGCTGGCCGATGCCACGTGCACCACCGCGCCCAGCGCCGCCAGTGCCACGCACATGTCGGAGGGATGGGTGGCGACGCAATGCTCGCTAGCGCCGAGGATGGCATGCTGGCGCGCCAGACCGGTCGCCGCCGGGCAGCCGCTGCCGGGCTCGCGCTTGTTGCACGGCACGCCCCGATCGTAGAAGTAATAGCAGCGCGTGCGCTGCAGCAGGTTGCCGCCGTTGGTCGCCATGTTGCGGATCTGCGCCGAGGCTCCGGCCAGAATCGCCGCGCGCAGCAGCGGATACTGCGCGCGCACCAGCGGGTGCTGCGCGGTATCGGCGTTGCTGGCCAGCGCGCCGAGCCTGAGCCCGCCTTCCGCCGTGGCCTCGATCATCCGCAGCGGCAGTTGCCTGACATCGACCAGCGCAGCCGGATGCATCATGCCGCCCTTGACCAGGTCGATCAGGTTGGTGCCCGAGGCCAGGAAGTGCGGCGCGTGGTCGTCGCCAAGGCTTTGCACGCCGGCGTCCCGCTGCGCCGCCGCGATCGACTGCAGCGCCGCTTCCACCGTGGTTGCGCGCTCATAGCGGAACGGGTTCATGATGGCTCCTGGTCGCGCTCCGTCAGCCCGGCGACTTCGGCGATCGCCTCGACGATCTGCGCATACGCGCCGCAGCGGCACAGGTTGCCGCTCATGCGCTCGCGGATCTCCTGCCGGCTTGCCGGCGGATGCTCGTTCAGCAGGCCCAGCGCAGAGCACAGCTGTCCGGGCGTGCAATAGCCGCACTGGAACGCGTCGTGATCGATAAAGGCCTGCTGCAACGGATGCAGCGCGCCCGTGTCGCGATCGGCCAGCCCCTCCACGGTGGTGATGTCGGCGCCGTCATAGGACACTGCCAGGCACAGGCACGACTTGATGCGCCTGCCGCCGGCCAGCACCGTGCAGGCGCCGCATTGGCCGTGGTCGCAGCCCTTCTTGGTGCCGGTGAGCTGCAGCTGATCGCGCAGCAGGTCCAGCAGGATCACCCACGGGGCCAGCAGCAGGTCGTGGGTGATGCCGTTGATGTGCAGCGTGGTGGGGATCTGTTGCAGCGGACCGGCCTCGGATGCCGGGGGAGCAAGCGGGTCTTCCAGTGCCATGGGCGCCTCCGCTGGGTCACGTTCCTGGGGAATGGAACGAAGGCAGCAAGCGTCATGCCATCGGCTTCGCCGGCTTCACCACGTTGCATCCGGCGAGCGGCGCGTGCCGCGGTGCCGGCCGGCATTGCACATATTGCCGCCGGCGCCGTGCACGAATTACCGCAGCGCCGTGGGCTTACTCTGCTGGCATACCCTGACTGGCACGCCTGAACTGCGTGGGCGCGCGCCCGGTCCAGCGCTGGAAGGCGCGGCGAAAGGCTTCCTCGCTGGCAAAGCCAAGCTGCTCGGCGATCCTGCCAATGGTCCAGCGGGTGGTCCGCAAGCATTGTTCGGCGTATTCCTGCAGGCTGTGCTCGCGCAATTGCCGGTAGCTGCTGCCGTCCGCCGCGAGCCGGCGGCGCAGCGTCGGTTCGCTGACATCGAAGCGCACTGCCAGCTCGGCCAGCGTCGGCAGCCGGGCGCCATGCACCAGCGCCGCGTGCAGCGTGCCGCGCACTTGCTGGCTCAGCGACACCACCTCGACCGGCGCCCCGACCAGCCGGTAAGGCAGGTCCTTCAGGAAAGCCTGAAGCTCCGCGGCCTGGCGCACCACCGGACGGTCGAGCAAGGCCCGGTCGAAGTCGAAGCCGTAGGCCGCGTTGCCTGACGTCACCGGCGCATGGAACAGGCCGAGGAACGGCAAGGCGTCCTCGCGCCGCGGATGCGCCAGGCTGACCCGGGTCGGTCGTATCGGCTGGCCCACCAGCCAGCCGAACAGCAGCAGGTAAAAGAAGAGTCCGGTCAGGTCCACCAGGCAGGCCGCCGACGATTTCACCCGCCGCAGCGAATCCATCCGAAAGACCGCCTGGCCCGCGCGCTCGCCCAGGCTGAGCGAGCCTGCGCGCGGATACAGCATCGCGCAGAAATCGGCCGCGCAGTGGATCGCCTCGCGCAGCGTCTGGCAACTCAGCACGCAGCGGCACAGCAGATCCACTTCCTGCTTGCACATGGGCGGGTGGCCGTCGCCTTTGGCGACCAGCGCTTCCAGCCGCTCGATCGCGGCGCGATAGAGCGCGGTGAATTGTGCGGGCCGCGGCGGTTCCGTGCCGGCGGCCGGCACCTCGACGCCCTGCCGTTTCAGCTCGTCCAGCAAGCGCTGCACCATGCCGTGCGGAACAGGGACGGGATTCCCCGGGATGTGGGCGTTCATGGGCGCTGGTCGTGATTGTTTCGGTAGCGGTGATTGATCGTCCGGGTAGGGGTGCGTCGCCAACGGGCCTTCCATAATCGTCCCGGCGGCCATGGAGGTTGCCATGCACGCAACGCCATGCCTATACGGGACAACCCATGAGAGAACCCACGCAGCCATGATCCACGTACTCGATGAAATCGTGCTTGCACCGGGCCACCTGCCCACGGTGCTTGACCTGCTCGAATCCCGCTACCTGCCCGGCAGCGCCGCCAGGGGCCTGACGCTGCTGCATCGCTGGATCTCGCCACCCGTGGCGCTGCCAGATGCGCCCAATACGTTGTGGCTGCTGTGGCAAGTGCCCGATGCGCCAGCCTATTACGCCATGCGCGCCGGCATTGACGGTCCCGCCCTCGCCTTCTGGTCGATGGTCGGCTCCCTGTGCGAATCCCGCCGCCGCCATGTGATGACCGCCGCGACAAACGTGCTGCCGCAGCCGGAGGAGCATTGCGATGCGCCTTGAGACTGCGCAACTGCGCCTGCACACCGGCATTTGCGACGGGATGCCCGACCCCGGGCCAGCCCTGCTCGACCGCGTTGAAAGACTGCCGGGCCTGCACCGGGTGGCGCTCGGCCGCAACCAGGCGGGAAGCTGGGGCGCCGGCGACTACACCCTCGACCTGCAATTCAAGACCGACGGGTCCGGCGCGCCGGCCTATGCCGCCGGCCTCGCCGCGGCGCTGGACGGCATTGCAACGGTCGATCATGTCGCCTATCGCGCCATCGCGGGCGGCGTGCGTGCGCCGCAACTGCGTGACGGCGTCTGGCGCACGCTGATGTTCCGGGTCCGCCCTGAAGCGCCGCCCTGGCACGTCCACGCGCTGGAGCACGATCTGCTGCGGATGCCGACGTACATGCCCGCGATCCGCAACTGGCGGTTGGCCCGCGTGTTGTCGCCGGCCACATGGACCCATGTCTGGCAGCAGGAATTCGCCAGCGCGGACGACATGCTAGGCGAATACCTGATGCACCCGTTCCATTGGGGACGGGTCGACCGCTGGTTCGACCCGGAGTTTCCGGAATGGACGGTCGAGGCGATCTGCCATGCCTTCTGCCCGCTCGCGACCAGCCTGATTGTCAGCCAGATTGCCAGCCACAACCATAAGGAGGAAACCGCATCATGACCGCACCCGGAACACTGGCAGGAAAGATCGCACTGGTGACCGGCGCCAGCCGCGGCATCGGCCGTGCCATCGCGCAGCGCTTCGCGGCGGAAGGCGCGCTGGTGGTGGCCAGCGCACGGCGCGCCGGCAACTCCGGGGAAGATCCTGGCACGCTGGCAGAGACCGTGGCGTTGATCAGGCAGCAAGGCGGCCGCGCCATGGCGCTGGCGGCGGATCTGGAGGATCCCGTGCAGCGCGACCGTCTTGTGTTGCAGGCTGCCGAGGCCGCGGGCGGACTCGACATCCTGGTCAACAATGCCGGCCTGGCGGAATACAGCGCCATCGACGCGATGCCGCTGGACACCTTCGACCGGACCGTGGATCACTACCTGCGCATCCCGTTCGTGCTGAGCCGCGCCGCGATACCGCTGATGCGCGCACGCGGCGCGGGCTGGATCCTGAACCTCGGCTCGGTCACGGCGCTGCCGCCGGCGCGGCCCTACCAGGACTTTGACCGCACCGGCGGCGTCACTGCCTACGCTGCCGTCAAGGCGGCCATCAACCGGTTCACCGAAGGCCTGGCCGCGGAACTGGAGGCCGACGGTATCGCCGTCAACTCCGTGGCGCCGAGCACCGCGATCCTCACGCCCGGCAGCGAGCGCTATATCCCCGACGGCTATCCCACCGAGCCCGTCGAATACCTGGTGGAAACCGCGCTGGCGCTATGCAGCGTGCCGGCGCGACTGCACACCGGCCAGATCGCCCATAGCCTGCACTTCCCGCTTGCGCACGGACTGCAGGTCCGCGCGCTCGACGGCAAGGGCGTGCTGCCGCCGCCCGTCATCCCGGCCTGGGCGCATCCGGCGCTGGGCCAGCCCGAACTGTCGGCGAGGTAAGCCTCATGCAAGAGAACATGCGCGCGGTCCTGATCGACCGTCACGGCGGCCCCGAGGTCATCCGGCTTGGTCAGGTCGCAAGGCCGGAGCCGGCTGCCGGCCAAGTGCTGATCCGCGTCGCCTGCGCCGGCGTCAATCCCGCCGACTGGAAATGCCGCGAGGGGTATCTGAGCGCCTTCATGCAAGCCAGCTTTCCCTTCGTGCTCGGCTTCGATGCCAGCGTCGTGGTGGCCGCGGTCGGCGCCGGCGTCACGGGCTTCGTGCGCGGACAGCGCGTGTTC